>JAVRPG010000413.1:0-6625 GCA_032162325.1 Mycobacterium sp.
TCGCGGTCAGCCTGCAGCTGGCTCCCAGGAAGGATGCGGCCACGTCCGAGCCGCGGCCCGCCGCCAAGATCTCTCCAGAGACGCAAGCCGCGATCAACTACCTTCCACCGCCGGTCGCGGTCCCACCGGCACCGGTGGTCGAGGCGCTGCCGGCACCACCGCCCGAGGCCCCTGCCGTCGAGGTTGCGCCACCGCCGGTCTACAGCGAGACGCCGGTCGGCATCCCGGAGGCGCCGGTGGCCGGCTCCGACGCGCCGCCCGTCGAGGCCGTCCCGCCCGAGGCTCCCGCGGCACCGCCGCCTGAGGCTCCGCCGTTGCCCCCCGAGCAGCTTGCCCCGCCAGTCGCGCCTGCGCCCGTCGAGCGGCCGGGAATCGTGAGCCGGATCAGGGACCGTCTGCACGGCGTCAGCAGGGACGACGAAGTGCAGCAGGCGCCTGAGGTCGCGCCACCGCCGGCGCCGCCACCCGACGCCCCGCCGCTGCTGCCGCCCGCCTGACCTGTTTCGGCCGGCACGCATACGCTCGCTGAGGTGCGGGTGCTTAGGGTCACGCTTCGGGTCGCGATCGTGCTGGCCGTAGTGCTCGCGCTGGTCGCGGTGGCGACATCGACTCGGTCCGGTCTGCTGTGGCGGCTGAGCACCTTCACCTATCAGGCGAACGTGCTCGCCGCGGCGTACTACGTGTGGACCCTTGCCTGGCCGCGTGCGGATGCCCGGGTCGGTGTCCGAGGCGCGGTCGTGCTGTACGTGCTGATCGCCGGCGTCATCTGGAATCTGTTCCTGACGGGACACAGCATGGGGTACACGCCCGCCAACGTGCTGCTGCACCTCGTCGTGCCCGTGCTGGCCCTGACCGACTGGCTGCTCGTCGGGCACGATCAAGTGCGGGTCGGCTGGTGGCAGCCGGTGGTCTGGCTGGCGTATCCGGCGGCATACCTCGCGCTGGCACTGGCTGTGCTCAACCACGCGGGCCGGCGTGCGCCGTACTACTTCCTCGATCCCGACACCGTCGGGACGGCCTCTGTCGTCGCGAACATTTGCGTGCTCGCGGGCGCCACCCTCGCGCTGGGCTACACGTTGCTGGTCATCAACCGCGCCGTGGCGACCGTCAGGTAGTGCGACATGCGCACGCACGCGCTGAGTTGCGGTTACCGGGGGATTCGGTGCTGACCAATTAGTATGATGTGCTAACCGCCCATCTGAAAAGGAATACAGACAGTGCGTAGAGCAGTTCGGAATGTGCTTGTCGTGGTGGGCATTGCAGCGGTCGCGACCACGGGATCCATCACTACAAGTTCGGCCGGTGTCACGGCACCGACCGACGTTGCGAGCATCCAGCCGGCTCCCGGCGAGAAGGTGGGTGTGGCGATGCCGGTCACGGTGACGTTCGCACAATCGATCACCAACCGCGCCGCCGCCGAGCGCAGCGTCGCGATCGCCTCACCCGCCACCCCGGCGGGGTCGTTCACCTGGCTCAATGATCGTGTCCTGCAATGGAATCCGAAGGGGTTCTGGCCTGCACACTCGAGCATCATGGTGACGGCGGGTGGTGCGAAGACGACATTTGAGACGGGCGCCGCTGTGGTGGGTGTCGCCGACATCGATGCACACACGTTCACCGTCAGCATCGACGACCAGGTAGTGCGCCAGATGCCCGCGTCGATGGGCAAGCCCAAGCACCCGACACCGATCGGATCGTTCACGGCTTTGGAGAAGCAAGCCAGCGTGGTGATGGATTCGCGGACCATCGGCATTCCGCTCAACGACCCGGAGGGGTACAGGCTCACCGTCGCCGATGCCGTGCGCGTCACGTGGGGCGGGGTTTATGTCCATTCCGCCCCGTGGTCGGTGGCCTCACAGGGAAATTCGAACGTCAGCCACGGTTGCATCAATCTTGGCCCCGACAACGCTGCCTGGTATTACGACACCGTGAGCATCGGCGACCCGATCATCGTTCAGCAATAGCCGCGTGCAGGTTCTTCGCGGTCGGTGATGTGGCGACGGTCGCCAAATCCGGGTAGGTGCCGAGCACACGGTCGGCGGTGCCCGAGCTCGTCACCGTGAACCAGTAGTGCTCGTTCTTGAAGTGATGCTGCCGATGGTTGCGCCAAATGGCACGGTACACGCGGGTTTTGGGTTTGTAGTCACTGTGGATGAGGTAGTGGGTCCACTCGTATCCCAGCACCAGCGCGGAGATGAACACCAGGTAGGTCAGGCCCATTCCAAGCCGCGGAAATGCCAGCACCGCAATGGCAAGGGCCAGGGGCAGTACCCACAGCAGCGATTTGGTCGGTATGAAGATCAGCGGAATGCTGCGGGGGTCCACGTGGTGTGCCCGGTGTTCTCGGGCTACCAGCGGGTCGATGGTCAAGCGACCGAGATGCTTTGGGCGCCAGTGCAGGATGAACACGTGGATGATCCACTCGAGGAACGGAAACAGCGCGATCATCACCAACGGCACGAGCGCATCGGTGACCTGCCAGTCGCCGACGATGATGCGCGCGGTCAGCACGACAACGAACATTGCGCCAATCATCCACGGGGATGGGTGTTTCCAGAATTCGCGGCCCGCATCGGACAGCATGAACCCCTTTCGCGTTGGGCGCTCGGTCGAGGTGGTCATCGTTGATCCTCCAGGTTGTCGACAACGGTCAGCAGCGCTGTGGTCGCGGGCTCGAGTAGGTCCTGCGCGGCCTTCCTGGCCCTCTCGGGATCGCCGGCGTGGATGGCATCGGCGAGCTCGCGATAGGCCGCGGCGCGGCCGACCTCATCGGCCATCACGGTTGCCAGCGCCGCAAGCACGGGCTCATAGGTGGCGCGAAGCGTGTTGTACATCAGCCGGAATGCGATCGAGTCCGCGCCGTCAACGATGTGGTCCCAGAACGTCAGTGCGTGGCGCTGCTGCTCGACGGGGTCGTCCGCGTCGGCCAGCTTCTGCAGCGTGTCATCGAGCAGTGCGGCCAGTTCCGGCCGCCGCCGCCGGGCCGCCAGCTCGGCGACCTTGGGGCCATTGTGCAGCCTGGTTTCGAGGATGCTGCGCACGACCGAGAAGTCGAGCTCGCCTGCGCGGATGAGCAAGCGGGGGAGCAGGTCGAGTCCGGCGTGGCGGCGGAAGTCGCGAACGGTGGTGGCGTCGCCCTGACGCACCTCCACCAAACCCGCCGCGGTGAGCCGCTTGAGCGCTTCACGCACCGCCGGGCGGGAGACTCCGAGCACCTCTGCGAGGCGGCGCTCGCTCGGCAGAGACTCCCCAGGCTGCATCCCGCCGCTGAGCACCTCGGCGACGATCTGCTCAAAGACATCCTCGGGCACGGATCGGCGGCTCACCGGTTGCAAGGCCATGCGGCCAAGCGTGCCAGGCTATCGGTCAGAGGTCAAGTGGTCTGACCAGTTAGACGGAAGACAGCTGCGCCTTCATTGCCTCGGCGAGCGCGACCGCGCCCGACATCGGGCGCACCATGACGGTGAACGCACTGATCGCGCCATCCTCGTCGAGCTGGATGAAGTCGCATCCCTCGATCTGCTTGTCGCCGACCCGCGCCTCGAACACGAGCGCGTGATCGCGTGCGCCGTCGGCGCCGATCTCACGCACGTAGCGGAAGTCTTCGAACACGGCGAGGACGGCCTCCAGAATCCGGCGCAGCGCCTCGCGGCCGTGATACGGCGTGAAGACGACGGGACTGCGGAAGACCACATCCTCGCGCAGCAGGGCGACGGCGGCGTCGAGGTCACGCGCTTCGATCGCGCGTCGGAAAGGGTGCACCACTTGACCACCTCTATAGTCAATTAGTTGAATAGGTGCCAATGATACTAAGCCGACTTCGGGAGGCCGTCTAGATGGCGTTGCGTCACGCAGTCCTCGCCGCCCTGCTGGAAGGCGAGGCGTCGGGTTATCAGCTTGCAAAACGATTCGATGTGTCGGTTGCCAACTTCTGGTCGGCCATGCCGCAGCAGCTGTACCGCGAACTCGACCGGCTCGAGGCCGACGGACATGTCGATGCGCGCGTGGTACGCCAGCAGCGGCGGCCCGACAAACGGGTCTTCACCCTGACCGACGCAGGCCGTGCGGACCTGCACCGGTTCACCGGCGCGCCCGCCAAGCCGGTGGCGGTGCGCGACGAGCTGTTGGTCAAGCTGCAAGCCGTCGACGTCGGCGATGCGCACGCGGTCACCAAGGAACTCATGGCGCGACTGGACCGGGCTCGCGCGAAGCTGGCCACCTACGACCGCCTGCTCGCCGACATGCTCGACGGCCGCGACGAAGACGCCTTCGAACGCGACTCCGAGCGGATCGGGCCCTACCTGACGTTGATGGGCGGACGGATGTACGAGCAGACGAACATCCGGTGGTGCACCGCGGCACTCGAGGTGCTCAGCAGTCGGCTTCGATCCTGAACGTCGTGGTGACTTCCTTGCTGGGGTTGTCGGTGAAGTTGCCGTCGGCGGACCCGGTGATCAGGTACTTGCCGCCGCCACCGGTCACTTCGGCCTTGCCGATGTCGCCCCAGTAGGTGCCGGTGAAGCCCGCGAAATCGTGGAAGTCGACCGACTTGGCGGTGATGGTGTCCCCGGTGTCGATGACCGCGGTGAAACCCTTCGTCTTGTCGGGGGTTTCGATCGTCCACGCCCACCCCGTTTGAGAGCACCTCACCGCGTGAGGATTGCCGGTGTCCTTGCCGTCGATGGTCACCTTCGCTGTGGTACTGCCGAGCGCCGGCGGCGGTGATGAGCAGCCGGCCAGTCCCGCGACGAGCACGGCCGCGGCCACCGCAATGTGTCGGGTCTCCATGTCGCCCGACTCTATTGATGTTTACCCGTCCACGGGTGTTTTATCCGCGCAATGCCGCGGCGGTCGTTTCGTCGGCGGGTAGGAACGCTTCGATGCTCAGCTCCGCGGCGGTCAGGTCCAATGCGGTGCCGAACGTCGTGACGGTGCTAAGGAACGTCAGCAGCTGTCCATCGGAGGTGTACAGCTCTAGCGGCACCGCGACGCCGCCGAGATCGCGTGTCTCGTCGAGACCCCCTGGATACGCCTCGATCTCAGCGAGCAGCGCGGACAGCTCGCTCGAGCCGCTGACCGCGGCCTCACGCCGAAGCCGCTCGATGAGGTGATGGCGCCATTGCCCGAGATTGCGGATTCGCGCTGCCAGCCCCTCGGGGTGCACGGCGATGCGCAGTGCGTTCGGCCGCTCGAGCAGGTGCGGTGCGACGCCGTCGAGCAGCACCCCGGCACCGGCGTTGGCGTGCACGATCTGCCAGCCGCGGTCGACCACGACGCACGGAAATGGGTTGTAGGCGTTCAGAACTCGCTCAACGCCCTCGCGGACGGCGGCCATGTCAGGGTCACCAAGGGAGCGTTCACGGTAGACGGGCGCGAGGCCGGCGGCCATCAGCAGCTGGTTCTGTTCACGAAGCGGCACGTCGAGCACCCCGGCGAGGCGCAGCACCATCGCTCTGCTCGGGGCCGATCGGCCCGTCTCGATGAAACTGACGTGGCGCGCCGACACGTCGGCCTCGATCGCGAGATCGAGTTGGGACAGCCGGCGGCGCTGTCGCCACTCACGCATCAGCGAGCCGAACGGGGGACTCTGGACTTGGGCGGCGGTGGTCACGCGCCCAGTGTCGCGTACGGCCCGGACCGCAGCCACTACCTGTCAGGTAATTGCGCCACTTACCTCGGCGGCGGCACGCTGGTGGCATGACTGAGCAGAAGATTCCACGGTGGCTGCGTTTTGTGCTGATCGCGGATCGCTCCGGGTCGGCGGCCTACGTCGGGACAGGCTTCTTCTTCGCACCCGTGCTCGCCGTGCTCTCACCATGGCCGACGGTCACCGCGGCGCTCTGGGTGATCATCGGGCTTGCCGGGCTGTGGCTCGGGCTGCTCGGCATCGCGATGGCCACGGGCCTGGCGATGGTGCTGTGGAGCGGCGCCGAGATACCGGAGGACTACTGGCGCTCCATCATTGACTACCCGACCTACTGAGAGGCAGGTTGCTTCGACGCACCCTGATAGTCGACCTGCCAGTGCTTGATGCCATTGAGCCAACCCGACCGTAGCCGTTCGGGTTTGGAAATCGGTGTGAGGTTGGGCATTTCGTCCGCGATCGCGTTGAACATCAGGTCGATCGTCATCCTCGCGAGGTTGGCGCCGACGCAGAAGTGTGCGCCGGTGCCGCCGAACCCGACGTGCGGGTTGGGGTCTCGCATGATGTTGAAGGAGTACGGGTCGTCGAACACGTCCTCGTCGAAGTTGGCGGAGCGGTAGAACATCACCACCCGCTGGTCCTTCTTGATCTCGACGCCGCTCAACTCGGTGTCCTCCAGCGCAGTGCGCTGGAACGACGTCACCGGGGTCGCCCAGCGGACGATCTCGTCTGCTGCGGTCGCGGGCCGTTCCCGCTTGAACAGCTCCCACTGGTCGGGAAACTCGGCGAACGCCATCATGCCTTGGGTGATGGAGTTGCGGGTGGTCTCGTTGCCCGCCACCGCCAACAGGATCACGAAGAAGCCGAATTCGTCGTCGGTGAGCTTGTGACCCTCGACATCTGCCTGCACCAGCTTGGTGACGAGATCGTCCCCTGGATTCTTGCCGCGCTCGGCGGCCATCTGCATGCCGTACATGATCA
>JAVRPG010000414.1:0-6851 GCA_032162325.1 Mycobacterium sp.
ATCCCGCCGTTCATTCCCGCCTACCTCGATCAGGACTGGGTGGCACAGGCCGAGGTCGCGCTGAAATGCCCCGCCACCGACGCCGTGCTGACCTCGGTTCGCGGGCCGATGGGTTTGCGGCGGTTCGTGTCAAACCTGCTGCATGCAGCCGAATTCACGAGCTACCGAATCGATCGAGTGCCGCTCTACGAACTCGTCCGCTGTGGTCTGGATGTGCCCGAACCGACGGGGACCCCTTACACTGGCATGCCGGCAACGGGGCCGTGACCGTCAGCGATTTGTTAGCTGGCCGGGTTTTCTGAGAGTTTGGTAACGCCGCAGCCATCTTGGCCCGATAGCCATTTCGAGACCGCCGTTCATACGGCGCCCACACGTGAACGGACGGTAAGTGCAGCAGATGCGTCGGACGTCGGTGGTCAACGCTGTGCAATGCCGGCTTCGTCGCCTGCTGGCGGTGGCCGCTGCGGTGCTGACGCTTCCTGCCCTGACTGTCGTGGGCGGTGGCACGCCGAACGCCAATGCGTTCTCGCGGGAGGGTCTGCCCGTCGAGTACCTCGACGTGTACTCCACGGCGATGGACCGCAACGTCCGCGTGCAGTTCCAGCCCGCAGCCGCACCGGCGACGGCCCCCACTCCCGATGGCGCACCGGCACCGGCGCCTGTGGCAAGCCCCGGCGTTCAGAAGGCGGTCTATCTGCTCGACGGCATGCGCGCGCAGGACGACTACAACGGCTGGGACATCAACACCCCGGCCTTCGAATGGTTCTACAACTCCGGTGTCTCCGTGGTGATGCCCGTCGGCGGCCAGTCCAGTTTCTACACCGACTGGTATTCGCCGTCGAGCTTCAACAAGCAGGCATACACCTATAAGTGGGAAACCTTCCTCGCCAACGAGCTTCCGCAGTGGCTGGCCGCCAACAAGCAGGTCTCGATGACAGGCAACGGCATCGTCGGCCTGTCCATGTCGGGCGGCGCGGCGCTGATCCTGTCGGCGTACCACCCTGCGCAGTTCCGCTACGCCGCGTCGCTGTCGGGCTTCCTCAACCCGTCGGCGTTGTTCATGCAGCAGGCGATCCGCGTCGCGATGCTCGACGCGGGCAGCTACAACGTGGACAACATGTGGGGCCCGCCGTGGGATGGGGCGTGGAAGCGCAACGACCCGATCAAGCAGGTGGGCAAGATCGTGGCCAACGGCACCCGGCTGTGGATCTACTGTGCGCCCGGCGGTTCGAGCCCGCTCGATGAGGGCGCCGACCCGCACCAGGCGGTCAACGCCAACAGCCTGGAGTCGATGGCCATCAAGAGCAACAAGGACTTCCAGGACGCCTACGCCAAGGCCGGCGGCAGCAACGCCACCTTTGTATTTCCCTCTTCAGGTAACGACGCGTGGCCGTACTGGGGCCACCAGCTCAGCGCCCTGAAGCCAGACCTGATCGCGACCCTGAACGGATGAGCGACGACCTGAGAGGACACCTTCTAAGACCTGGGAGGACACCTTCTAAAGAGAGAGATGACATGGAGATGTGGTTGACTACACGGGCAACGCGGCAAGGTCCGACGGACAAGATCCGCGTGCGGCATACAACAGATGGGATAGGTAGAAGCATGACTTTCGTTGGGAAGATGCGCGGCGCCTGGGCGCGCCGGCTCACGGTCGCGGCCATGGTGGCCGCCGTGTTGCCCGCCCTGGTTGGCGTCGTCGGAGGCTCGGCGAGTGCAGGGGCTTTCTCTCGTCCGGGACTGCCGGTTGAGTACCTCGAGGTTCCGTCCGCAGGGATGGGCCACGACATCAAGATCCAGTTCCAGAACGGTGGACCCAATTCCCCCGGGGTCTACCTGCTTGACGGCCTTCGTGCCCAGGACGACTTCAACGGCTGGGACATCAACACCGCGGCGTTCGAGTGGTACCTCGACTCCGGCCTGTCGGTGATCATGCCGGTCGGCGGCCAGTCCAGCTTCTACAGCGACTGGTACAAGCCGGCGTGCGGTAAGGCGGGCTGCTCCACGTATAAATGGGAGACGTTCATGACCAGCGAGCTGCCTGCTTACCTGGCGGCCAACAAGGGTGTGGACCCGAGCCGCAACGCCGCAGTGGGCCTGTCGATGGCCGGCTCGGCGTCGATGATCATGGCGATCTACCACCCGAACCAGTTCCAGTACGCGGGCTCGCTGTCGGGCTTCCTGAACCTGTCCGAGGGCTGGTGGCCGATGCTGGTCGGCATGTCGATGGGTGACGCAGGCGGTTACAAGACCGACGACATGTGGGGCCCGTCGAGCGACCCGGCGTGGAAGCGCAACGACCCGATGGTCCAGATGTCGACGCTGGTCGCCAACAACACCCGGCTGTGGGTCTACTGCGGCAACGGCAAGCCGGGCGAACTGGACGCCGGCATGAGCTCGGGCAACCTGTTCAACGCGAAGTTCCTCGAGGGCTTCACCCTCCGCACGAACAAGACGTTCCAGGAGAACTACGTCGCCGCGGGCGGCAAGAACGGCGTGTTCAACTTCCCGTCCGACGGCACCCACCAGTGGAACTACTGGGGTTCGCAGTTGCAGCAGATGAAGCCCGACATCCAGCGGGTGCTCGGCGCGACGCCGCAACCGTCCACACCTCTGGCTGGAGCTGCACCCGCAGCGGCTGCCGCGTCGTCGACCGGCGGCTAAGCGGCGAGGCAATACGCGCAACGGCGGCGGTCCTCTCGGGGGTCGCCGCCGTCAGCCGTTTCGGGAGCGGCCCGCTCCGGTGTCTCTTTATGCTCCTCACGTCCGCGTGAATGTGGTTCACTACCTTGCGGCAGAGACTGGATTGCCGGCTCGCCGGCGGCGACAGTCCAACGGGACGTGAGGTGGGGTTGTAGATGCGTGGGTCGATTCGAGCGATCATGACCGTGGTGCTGGCCGCCGGACTGTGGGCCGCGACGGCACCAATCGCCACGGCCGACGTCGAAACGCTTATGGTCCCGTCTGCGGCGATGGGCCGCGACATCCCCGTCGCCTTCCAGGGCGGTGGCCCGCACATGGTCGTGCTGCTCGACGCGTTCAACGCCGCGCCGGATGTCAGCAACTGGGTGACGGCGGGCAACGCGATGAACACCCTCGCTGGCAAGGGCATCTCGGTGGCCGCGCCAGCGAGCGGCGCGTGGAGCCTCTACACCGACTGGGAGCAGGACGGCGGTAGGCAGTGGGAGACCTTCCTGGCCGACGAGCTGCCCAACTGGATGGCGGCCAACAAGGGCCTGGCGCCCAGCGGCCACGGCATCGTCGGTGCCGCGCAGGGCGGCACGGGTGCGTTGACACTCGCGACGTTCCATCCGGACCGCTACCGCTTCGCCGGCTCGCTGTCGGGTTTCTTGACCCCGTCCAACACGACCATGAACGGCGCGATCACCGCCGGGCTGGCGCAGTACGGCGGCGTGGACACCCGCAACATGTGGGGATTGCCACAGCTGGGCCGGTGGAAGTGGCACGACCCGGATGTGCACGTGCAGCTGCTGGCCGACAACAACACCCGGCTGTGGGTGTACAGCCCGTCCACTCTGGGGTGCAGCGATCCTGCCGCGATGATCGGCTACTGCGACCAGGCACAGGGCAGCAACCGGTCCTTCTATCAGCATTACCGCTCGGTCGGCGGCCACAACGGGCACTTCGACTTCCCCGATGGCCCCCAACACGACTGGGGTAGCTGGTCAGGGCAGCTCGCGGCGATGTCGGGCGAACTCGCCACCACCATCAAGTAGGGCACGTTTCGGTCACCGGGCCCCCCTCGGGGCAGCCGGTACCTTGGAGGGATGCGGCACGCGGTACGACGACAGCGCGGCTTAGCAACCTTTTTCGGGTGCTCGGCAACCTCGTTGTTGGTCGCTTCCTCCGCGGCCCTGCTGACCGGTTGCTCCGTCGCCGACGACATGATGGCGACCGTCGGGATGCCGACATCCGAGACCACGCCCGCACACGGACAATCCGGCGCGCAGCCGCCTGGACCGCCGCAACCGAACGGGGACTCGAACGCGCTGATCGTGACCGGGCAGCAGCGCGCCTACCTCGACGCGCTCAAGGCCGCCGGGGTGAAGCCGTCGAGCGATCTGCTGGCGCTGAGCATCGGGTCGTATGTGTGTCAGGCTCGTGCCGCCAAGCAGAGCGATCAGGGGGTGTGGGACTTCGTGGTGCCCCTGGTGCGCAGCGATGTGCGCAACGCCCGCATGAGCTCGATGGCGCCGACTGTGCCGGGGTCTGATTCGCCGCCCGCGGCGGAGGTCAATTCGGCGACCGCTGACTACATTCGGATCGCATCCGAACGACTCTGCTAGCAGGAGAACATGCCCAAGACCAAACGGCGGAAACGCCACCGCATCCTCGCGCTCATCGCAGCCGGGGCGATGGCCCTCGTCGTGGTGTTGATCGTGGCGATCGTGGTCGTCGTGCTGCGACGGCCGGAAACCCCACAGACCGCGCTACCTCCCACCGCGGTGCCGTCGACGGCGGTGCCGCCGACGACGGGGAGGAAGCCGCGCCCGGAGTTTCAGGACGCCAGCTGCCCGGACGTTCAGATGATCTCGATCCCGGGCACCTGGGAGTCCTCGCCCCAGCTGGACCCGTTCAACCCGACCCAGTTCCCCATCGCGTTGCTGCTCAACGTCACCAACCCGATCCGGCAGCAGTTCGGGTCGGATCGTTTGGAGATCTTCACGGTCCCGTACACCGCGCAGTTCCACAATCCGTTGTCGGCCGACAAGCAGATGTCCTACAACGACAGCCGCGCCGAGGGCACGCGTGCCGCGGTGAAGGCGATGACGGACATGAACAACCGCTGCCCGCTGACCAGCTACGTGCTCGTCGGCTTCTCTCAGGGCGCGGTGATCGCCGGTGACATGGCGAGCGATATCGGGAACGGTCGCGGACCGGTCGACCAGGATCTGGTGATCGGCGTGACGTTGATCGCCGACGGCCGCCGCCAGGACAGCGTCGGCCAGGACATCGGACCCAACCCGGACGGCCAGGGTGCCGAGATCACCCTGCAGGAGGTTCCGACGCTGTCGGCGCTGGGGCTGACGATGACGGGGCCGCGTCCGGGCGGGTTCGGGATGCTCAACGACCGCACCAACGAGATATGTGCGACGGGCGACCTGATCTGCGCGGCCCCCGAGTCCGCATTCAACATCACCGAGCTGCCAAGGACGCTGGAGGTGCTCAGCGGTGGGGCGGGCCAGCCGGTCCACGCCCTGTACGCCACGCCCGACTTCTGGAATCTCGACGGTGCGCCCTCCACGCAGTGGACACTGGGCTGGGCGCAGAACGTGATCGATAACGCTCCGCACCCAAAACATGGCTGACATGTGACCGGACCGATTTGGCCTGCGACATGCGGTCCCTTAACATTAAGAAAAAACTAAGAGCGACTAGCCACGGCTGAGCAGAATCGCCTGACCAGAGGGCAGACCACGATGCCTCGGTAGGATCTTGGCGGTTTCGGTTCGCGCCGTCGGCCGTCCTGTGCGGCAGCCCGACCGCATGGGATAACAAGCGCCGCACGAGTGGCTTTGACAGGAGAGTGACATGGCGTTCCACAACCCGTTCCTCAAGGACGGTTTGCTTCGGTTTCCCGACAACGGCAGTGTCGTCCGTCACGTCGAGAAGTGGGCGAAGGTGCGCGGCGACAAGCTCGCCTACCGATTCGTGGACTTCTCCACCGAGCGGGAGGGCGTTGAGCGCGATCTGAACTGGGCGCAGTTCAGCATCCGTAACCGCGCAGTCGCCGCCCGGCTGCAGCAGGTGACCCAGCCGAACGATCGGGTCGCGATCCTCTGCCCGCAGAACCTGGAGTACATGGTCGCCTTCTTCGGCACCCTCTACTCCGGCCGCATCGCCGTGCCGTTGTTCGACCCGGCCGAGCCCGGGCACGTCGGCCGCCTGCACGCGGTGCTCGATGACTGCCAGCCGACCGCGATTCTGACCACCACCGACTCCGCTGAGGGGGTGCGGAAGTTCTTCCGCAGCCGCCCCGCCAAGGAGCGCCCCCGCGTCATCGCGGTCGACGCCGTGCCCGACGAGGTCGGCGCCACCTGGGAACACGTCGACATCACCACAGACACCATCGCCTACCTGCAGTACACCTCGGGTTCGACGCGCATCCCGACGGGTGTGCAGATCACCCACCTCAACCTGGCCACCAACGTGGTCCAGGTCATCGAGGCACTCGATGGCGAGGAAGGCGACCGTGGGGTGAGCTGGTTGCCGTTCTTCCACGACATGGGTCTGGTCACCGCACTGGTGGCCCCGATGATCGGCCACTACGTGACGTTCATGACGCCTGCGGCGTTCGTTCGCAGGCCAGGACGCTGGATCCGCGAGATGGCACGCAAGCCCGACGACACGGGTGGCGTCATCTCGGTGGCGCCCAACTTCGCGTTCGACCACGCGGCGACCCGTGGCGTGCCCAAGGACGGCGACGACCCGCTGGACCTGTCGAACGTCAAGGCGGTGCTCAACGGCAGCGAACCCATCTCGGCCGCCACGGTGCGCCGGTTCAACGAGGCCTTCGCGCCGTTCGGATTTCAACCGAAGGCGATCAAGCCGTCCTACGGGCTGGCCGAGGCGACGCTGTTCGTGTCGACGACGCCTGCGGGCGAGCCGCCCAAGATCATCTCCGTCGACCGCGACGAGCTCAACGCCCACCGCTTCGTCGAGGTGCCCGATGATTCGCCGAAGGCCGTCGCGCAGGCGTCGGCCGGCAAGGTCGGCGTTGCCGAATGGGCCGCCATCGTCGATGCCGAGTCGGCCTCCGAGTTGCCCGACGGGCAGATCGGCGAAATCTGGATCAGCGGCCAGAACATGGGCACCGGCTACTGGGGCAA
>JAVRPG010000415.1:0-4334 GCA_032162325.1 Mycobacterium sp.
AACTGACGGTTCTTGAAGCCGCCGAGCTGTCCAAGCTTCTCGAGGAGAAGTGGGGCGTTTCGGCGGCTGCCCCGGTCGCTGCCGCCGCCGCGCCGGCTGCCGCCGCTGCCGCCGCCCCAGCGGAAGAGCAGACCGAATTCACCGTCATCCTGGCCAAGGCCGGGGACAAGAAGATCAACGTCATCAAGGAAGTTCGTACCATCACCGGCCTTGGACTGAAGGAAGCCAAGGACCTGGTGGAAGCCGCGCCGAAGCCGGTAAAGGAAGGCGTCGCCAAGGACGAGGTAGCGAAGATCAAGAAGATGCTGGAAGACGCCGGTGCGAGCGTGGAGGTAAAGTAACGCGTCGCTCTGCTTATATGGCCTCGGCCTGGCGTCTCCGCCGAGACGCCGTGGCCTTCGAGTTACAGGCGGGTGGGAATCAGCCGATTTCCGCCCGCGTTTGCTGTTGCGGTGCAAGTTTTACCCATGCCTCTCGGTCTGACCGGCGGCAGGGACGATCAGGTTAAACGATAGGATAGGTCATCGATGAACGCGATCACACGGTCCTTCACTGGACGCAAGCGCATCCGCAAGAGCTTCGGTCGGATCCCCGAAGTGGCTCCGATGCCAAACCTGATCGACGTGCAGCGCGCCAGCTACGAGGCGTTCCTGCAGATGAATATGCGCCCCGACAGCCGTACACAGTCTGGGCTGCAAGAGGTCTTCAAATCTGTGTTCCCGATCGACGACTTCGCCGGTCGCGGCCGGCTGGAATTCGTCTATTACGAGCTGGAAGACCCAAAATACGACGTCGAGGAGTGCATTCAGCGCGGCATGACCTTTGCCGCTCCGCTAAAAGTGATCCTACGCCTGATCGTATGGGACGTGGATGAGGACACTGGTGCCCGCTCGATCCGCGACATCAAGGAGCAACCCGTCTATATGGGCGACATGCCGCTGATGACCGACAACGGCACGTTCATCATCAACGGAACCGAGCGGGTGATAGTGTCCCAGATGCACCGCTCCCCGGGTGTGTTCTTTGACCACGACAAGGGCAAGACCCATTCGTCCGGCAAATATCTGTTCGCGGCGCGGGTGATTCCGTATCGCGGCTCCTGGCTGGACTTCGAGTTTGACAGCAAGGACCTCGTCTACGTCCGCATCGACCGGAAGCGGAAGCTGCCGGTGACAACGCTGCTCTACGCACTCGAGAGCGCCGCGACCGTGCAGTTGCGGGTTGCCCGCGAGGCCAGGGGTGAAACGCTCGATCCGAGCGAAATCCGCGGCATGGACCAGGAGGAGATTCTCTCGCACTTCTACGGCAAGGTGGTGTTCGATCACACCCCCAAGGGCTGGGCGCGACCGTTCGATCCCGACGCGTTCCGCGGCGTCAAGCTGCTGGAACCGCTGATCGATGCGTCCACCGGGGAGGTGGTTGCCAAAGCTGACGACAAGCTGACCGCCCGCCAGGCTCGTCGAATCGCCGAGCACACCAAGGAAGTGCTGGTCGGCCGCGCTGACCTACTTGGCCGCTATATGGCGGAAGACCTGGCTAACGAGGAAACCGGGGAGATCTTCGCGGAGGCGGGTGAGGAACTGGCCGAAGCGCGCCTTGCCGCACTGGAAGAGGCCGGCATCACCCACCTGCCAACGCTGGCGGTCGATCAGTCGAACGGCCCGTGGATACGTAACACCCTTGCGGTGGACAAGAACACCAACCGTGACGACGCTCTGATCGACATCTACCGCGTCATGCGTCCGGGTGAGCCGCCGACTCCGGAGACGGCGGAGGCGCTGTTCCGCGGCCTGTTCTTCGACGGCGACCGCTACGATCTGTCCGCGGTCGGCCGGGTCAAGATGAACATGCGGCTGAACATTGAAGATGCGCCCGACACGCAGCGCGTGCTGCGCAAGGACGACCTGATCAAGACCGTGAAGACGTTGTGCGACCTGAAGGACGGCCGCGGTCAGATCGACGACATCGACAACCTTGGCAACCGGCGTGTGCGGTCTGTCGGCGAGTTGATGGAGAACCAGTATCGCATCGGCCTGCTCCGCATGGAGCGTGCCATCCGCGAGCGCATGGGTTCGGTCGATATCGACACCGTCATGCCGCACGACCTGATCAACGCCAAACCGGCGGCGGCGGCGGTGCGGGAGGTCTTCGGATCGTCCCAGCTCAGTCAGTTCATGGACCAGACCAACCCGCTGTCAGAAGTGACGCACAAGCGCCGCTTGTCCGCGCTTGGGCCGGGCGGTCTGACACGGGAGCGTGCCGGCTTCGAAGTGCGCGACGTGCATCCGACACACTACGGCCGCATCTGCCCGATCGAGACGCCGGAAGGCCCGAACATCGGCCTGATCAACTCGCTGGCGACCTACGCCAAGGTCAACAAGTACGGCTTCATCGAAACACCTTACATGCTGGTCAAGGATGGGATCGTGCAGCAGGGGGCTCGCTACCTTTCGGCGATGGAGGAGGAGCGGCTGGTGGTCGCCCAAGCCGATGCGCCGATGGATGGCGGCGGCCGGTTCACCCAGGATTTGGTATCTGTGCGCAAGCAGGGCGATTTCCGGCTGGTGAAACCGGAGGATGTCACCGCGATCGACGTGTCGCCGAAGCAGTTGGTGTCGGTGGCGGCAGCGCTGATCCCGTTCCTGGAGAACGACGACGCAAACCGGGCGCTGATGGGTTCAAACATGCAGCGGCAGGCCGTGCCACTAATCCGGGCGGACGCCCCGCTGGTAGGAACCGGCATGGAAGCCCCGGTTGCCCGCGATAGTGGTGCGACGATCGTTGCACGCCGGCCAGGTATCGTCGATCAGATCGACGGTGCGCGTATCGTGGTGCGGGCGACCAACGAAGATGCGACGACAAAGGGCGTCGATATCTATCGCCTACGGAAGTTCATGCGTTCCAACCAGTCCACCTGTATCAACCAGCGTCCGCTGGTGAAGGTGGGTGACCGGGTTTATGAAGGCGACATCATCGCCGACGGCCCCTCCACCGAACTTGGCGAACTGGCGCTCGGCCGGAACGTGCTCGTCGCGTTCATGCCGTGGAACGGCTACAACTTCGAAGATTCCATTCTGATCAGCGAGCGGATTGCCCGCGACGACGTGTTCACCTCCATCCACATTGAGGAATTCGAGGTGATGGCGCGTGATACCAAGCTGGGGCAGGAGGAAATCACCCGCGACATTCCCACTGTGGGCGAGGAAGCGCTGAAGAACCTGGACGAGGCTGGCATTGTCTATATCGGTGCCGAGGTGAACCCGGGCGATATCCTGGTCGGCAAGGTGACGCCAAAGGGCGAAAGCCCGATGACACCGGAAGAAAAACTGCTGCGCGCGATCTTTGGTGAAAAGGCGTCGGACGTTCGCGATACCTCGTTGAAGCTGCCGCCGGGTGTGACCGGCACGATCGTCGATGTCCGGGTGTTCAGCCGCCGCGGTGTCGACAAGGACGAGCGCGCGATGGCGATCGAACGCTCCGAGATCGAACGCCTGGCCAAGGACCGGGACGACGAGAAGGCCATCCAGGAGCGTAGCTTCCTGAACCGGTTGCGGGAGAAACTGCTGGGCCACAAGGCGTCCGGCGGTTTCAAGGGCATCAAGTCGGGGACGGAAATCGACGAAGCCGTGCTGGCCGAACATCCGCGTGGGGCATGGCGCCACATCGGTGTGCAGGATGATGCAGTGATGGCCGACATCGAGACCCTGAAGCGGGAGTACGATGTCGCGGTCGGCCGCCTGCAGGCCCGTTTCGACGGCAAGGTGGAAAAACTGCAGCGCGGCGATGAGCTGCCGCCAGGCGTGATGAAGATGGTAAAAGTCTTCATCGCGGTTAAGCGGAAGCTGCAGCCCGGCGACAAGATGGCCGGCCGTCACGGCAATAAGGGTGTCGTGTCGCGGGTCGTCCCGGTCGAGGACATGCCGTTCCTGGAGGATGGGACCTCGGTCGATCTGGTGCTGAACCCGTTGGGCGTGCCCTCGCGCATGAACGTCGGGCAGATCCTGGAGACGCATCTGGGGTGGGCCTGCGCCAACCTCGGCAAGCAGATCGGCGAACTGGTGGAGGAATACCGCCGCACCGGTGCGCAACGCGATGCGGTGCTGGAGATGCTGAAGGAGATCTATGGCGACGAGGTCTACAGCCAGCAGATCGCCACCCTCGACACCGCTCAGTTGATCGAGATGTGCGAGAACCTGAAGAAAGGTATCCCGATCGCGACGCCGGTGTTCGACGGCGCCCGCATGGCCGACATCGAGGGTATGTTGACCCGCGCCGGTCTGCAAACCTCGGGGCAGGTTGTGCTGACCGACGGCCGCACCGGCGACGCGTTCGAG
>JAVRPG010000416.1:0-4430 GCA_032162325.1 Mycobacterium sp.
GAGGACAAACGCCTCCTGCCCTACATGATCGGCGCATTCGTGCTGATCGTGGCCGCGTCGGCCGTCTTCGGGGTCTTCGCCGGTGGCATTTCCGGGTACATGATGATCCCGCTGGGTGTCGTGCTCGGCGCGCTGGTGGCCTTCATCATCTTCGGCCGCCGCGCGCAGAAGTCGGTGTACCGCAAGGCCGACGGGCAGACCGGCGCCGCGGCGTGGGCACTGGACAACCTGCGCGGCAAGTGGCGGGTCACCCCCGGCGTCGCCGCAACGGGTCACTTCGACGCGGTGCACCGGGTAATCGGGCGCCCTGGCGTGATCCTCGTCGGCGAAGGGTCGCCGACGCGGGTCAAGCCCCTGCTCGCCCAGGAGAAGAAGCGCACCGCCAGGCTCGTCGGCGAAATCCCGATTTACGACATCATGGTCGGCACTGGCGACGGCGACGTGCCGCTGGCCAAGCTCGAACGGCACCTCACCAAGCTGCCCGCGAATATCACGGTCAAGCAGATGGACTCGCTGGAGTCGAAGCTGGCCGCGCTGGGCACCAAGGCCGGCCCGGCCGCGATGCCCAAGGGCCCGCTGCCGACACAGGCGAAGATGCGCAACGTGCAGCGCACGGTGCGCCGCAAGTAGTCAGCGCCTGACCACCGCGGTGTTCGTCACCTTGTCCTGAAGTCCTCGCATGTCGGAGTCGGTGATCAGCGCCGGGATGACGACCGCGATCAGCACTCCGCGCACGAGGGCTCTACCGAATCCGACGTGCTGGCGGCCGTCGACCGGCACGACCAGCAACCCGAGCGCGAACTGCCCGGGCGTGAACCCGAACAACCGCACTGACACCGCGCCCAGCACCAACCAGACGATCAGGACGGCGGTGGACAGCGTCGCCATCGTCCCGATGCCGACGCTCATCGCCAGGGCCGCCAACCCGTATGCGATCAACCAGTCGACGAACAGCGCCGCGATCCGCCTTCCCATCCGGGCAAGAGACCGAGGACCGGCCTGCGGCAAACCGAGCCGCTGGCCCGGATAGTCATTGGGTGCCTGGTCCGGGCTGCCCGAGTCCGGTTCGGGACCCGACAACCAGGACCCGATTGCGCGGGCCATACTGTCAGGATAAGCGGGCCCCCAACGACCCCAATGACCACCGCCGCAGCGGATTGCGTAACTTCAGCGCAACATGCGGTTGATGACCGTGCAACATCGTGTCCATAGCGTCAACCCGCGGGTTTACCAGATATAAGGAGAAGAGTCAGTGGCAGAAAAGACGGCCGACGACATCATCAAGCAGATCAAGGACGAAGAAGTCGAGTACGTCGACATTCGTTTCTGCGATCTGCCGGGCGTTGTCCAGCACTTCTCGGTGCCGGCTTCGGTGTTCGACGAGAGCGTGTTCGAGGACGGGCTGGCGTTCGACGGCTCGTCGGTGCGCGGCTTCCAGTCGATCCATGAGTCCGACATGATGCTGCTGCCCGACCCCGAGACCGCTGGCATCGACCCGTTCCGGGCCGCCAAGACGCTGAACCTCAACTTCTTCGTGCACGACCCGTTCACCCGCGAGGCCTACTCCCGCGATCCGCGCAACGTGGCCCGCAAGGCCGAGAACTACCTGACCAGCACCGGCATCGCCGACACCTGCTTCTTCGGCGCCGAGGCCGAGTTCTACATCTTCGACTCGGTGTCGTTCGACTCGAAGATGAACGGCACGTTCTACGAGATCGACTCCGAGGCGGGCTGGTGGAACACCGGCGAGCCGTTCGAGGCCGACGGCAGCCCGAACCGCGGCTACAAGGTTCGCCCCAAGGGCGGATACTTTCCCGTCGCCCCGTACGACCACTACGTCGACCTGCGCGACCAGATGTGCACCAACCTGCAAAACGCCGGCTTCACATTGGAGCGCGGTCACCACGAGGTGGGCACCGCGGGCCAGGCCGAGATCAACTACAAGTTCAACACCCTGCTGCACGCGGCCGACGACTTGGTGCTGTTCAAATACATCATCAAGAACACGGCCTGGCAGGCGGGCAAGACCGTCACGTTCATGCCTAAGCCGCTGTTCGGCGACAACGGCTCCGGCATGCACGCCCACCAGTCGCTGTGGAAGGACGGCCAGCCGCTGTTCCACGACGAGTCGGGCTACGCCGGCCTGTCCGACACCGCACGCCACTACATCGGCGGCATCCTGCACCACGCCCCGTCGCTGCTGGCGTTCACCAACCCGACGGTGAACTCCTACAAGCGGCTGGTGCCCGGCTACGAGGCCCCGATCAACCTGGTGTACAGCCAGCGCAACCGCTCGGCGTGTGTGCGCATCCCGATCACCGGCAACAACCCGAAGGCCAAGCGGCTGGAGTTCCGCGTCCCCGACTCATCGGGCAACCCGTACCTGGCGTTCGCGGCGATGATGATGGCCGGCCTCGACGGCATCAAGAAGAAGATCGAGCCGCAGGCACCCGTCGACAAGGACCTCTACGAGCTGCCACCGGACGAAGCCGCCAACATCCCGCAGGCGCCGACGTCGCTTTCGGCCGTGATCGACCGACTCGAGGAGGACCACGAATACCTCACCGAGGGTGGGGTATTCACCGAGGACCTGATCGAGACGTGGATCTCCTACAAACGGGAGAACGAGATCCTGCCGGTGCAGATCCGGCCGCACCCGTACGAGATCGCGCTCTACTACGACGTTTAACGAGCAGTCAAGACGAAAGGCCTGGTGGCGTTAAGCCATCCGGCCTTTCCCTGTGAAATCCCTGCGGGTTTCGGCGTAGGGTCGGCCCATGACCACCAATCTGGACACCCGCCTCGCGAGCTACCAGTCCCCTGTCCTGAGTATTTTCCGGATCGTCTTCGGGCTGATGTTCACCCTGCACGGAACCATCAAGCTGTTCGGCTGGCCGCTCGGAACAGCGATCCCGGTCGGCACCTGGCCGGCCTGGTGGGCCGGTTTGATCGAACTCGTTACTGGCGTGCTGATAACGGTCGGACTGTTCACCCGCATCGCCGCTTTCATCGCGTCGGGCGAGATGGCGGTGGCCTACTTCTGGATGAGTTGGCCGCCACTGGAGGGCCCGTCGGCCAGCTTCTGGCCGCACGACCAGCGATTGGGAGGCAATGGTGGCGAACTGGCCGTCCTTTTCTGCTTCGCGTTCCTGCTGCTGGCCACCACCGGCGCCGGCGCGTGGTCTATCGACGGCCGGAGGCGCCCAGTCGGCAGGACAGCCGCGGCACCACGTCGGCGATTTGGCCTGCGGCGCTAGGAATTACGCCCAGATGAAGAAAACAGTCCTCGCCGCCGCGGTAGCTGCGTGTCTGCTGGCGAGCACGGTCGGACCGGCCGTTACGCCGGCGAACGCGCAGCCCGAAGCCGGGCGCATCGTGGTGATCACCACCGGCGGCACCATCGCGACCAGCACCGACCCCAGCGGTGTACGGCGGCCGACCGTCGGCGGTGAAGAGCTTGCGGCCGGGCTGAACGTCGACGTCGTGGATCTGATGAAGAAGGACAGCTCCCAGCTGACACCGGTCGCCGATGTGATCAGCCGCTGGGGCTGATCAACCGTCGAGCGCCAGATCCTTGCGGAACTTGCGCATGCCGTCGATCTTCTCGGCGGTGGTCGACTCGGGGCCGGTGTAGAACATCCAGGGCATCGTGATGATGCCGTTGATTCCGCTCGCCTCGGCGCGCTCGTAGTGCTCAGGGGTGAACGCGTCGGTGAGCGGCGTCAGGATGGTGAAATCGTCCATCGACAAACCTCTTTCGGCGCGCATTTCGCGCAACCGATCAACGCGTTCGATGGCACGATCGGTGGTGATCAAATCACCGATCCACCCGTCGTTTCGGGCGGCCCTGCGTAGCGCGATATCAGACAGGCCTCCGACGTAGATGGGAATGTGTGGCGGGGTGGGCTCCATCTCCAGCCGCGGCGCCGCGTAGAACTCGCCCTCGAACTCGGTCCAGCCCGGCTGCCACAGCGCCTTCATCAGGTCGAGCATTTCGTCGGTGCGCTTACCGCGGCGGTCGAAACGCTGACCCATCAACGTGAACTCTTCCTCGCACCAGCCCACGCCGATACCGAGCTCCAGCCGTCCGTTCGCCAGATATGCGGCAGTGCCGATGGATTTCGCGGCAGAGTATGGATCACGCATCGCAGGCAGGTAGACCGTCGTCACGAAGTGCAGTCGCGTCGTGACAAGCGCCATGGCACCGATCATCACCCACGGATCGGGCCAGTCGGTGAACGCCTCCCAGCGACGCTTACCGTCCTTGGTGTACGGATAGGGCGTCTTCAACGTTTCGAGGTTGATGACGTGGTCCGGGATGCCCATTCCGTCGTAACCGAGATCATCGGCGCCCTTGGCGATCTCGACGACCTCGCTCGTCTCGAGGAACGCCGTGCTCACGTAAAACTTCACCCGGCGTCCCGCGCCCA
>JAVRPG010000417.1:0-3235 GCA_032162325.1 Mycobacterium sp.
GCGTGCGGGCGCCGGCTTGAGCGGGCGGCTCGGCGAGCCACTGCGCCGCGCGACCGAATGGCCCGCATTGGCCTGCGGAACCGGCGGCAGCACCCGCAGCAGGTCGTTGAACTGGCGCACCGTGCGCAGGCCCTCGTCCCACTGGGCGCGGGTGCTGGTGACCGGCATGGACACCAGCGTCCAGTTCTGTTCGTTCCACATGATCTCGGCGCAGTCGGGCGCCGTGTGGGCGAATGTGACCATCCGACGGTCGCAGGCCCGGCGCGCGGCGTCGAGGTTGGTGGAGTACACCATCCGCGGGCCGATCGCGCCGAGCAGCCAGATGTCGTTCTCCCGCGGCTCCTTGACGCCCTTGAGCCGCAGGTCGACGACGACGTTGGTGCCGACCTTGCGGTGCAGCGCGATGACCGTCGCGACGTCTTCGAGGTCGAAGATGAACACGGCCTCGCCACGTATCTGCCCGAGCACCACATTCTTGGCGGCAATGTCGCCGACCGTCGACATCACGCCGCGCTTCCAGCGCCTCATGATGTCGGTCGACTCGTGCTCATAGTCGAAACCGTGCGATTTCGCCCACGACTTGCGCCGACGACCCAGCCCACGTCGACGGTCGATGTCGACATACAGCAGCACCGCCGCACCCACGAAACACAGTGCGGACAGCGTGAACCAGAGCGGGACCATTGGCGCCTAGCCTACTTGCAGGTGCGCCTTAATCCAGAACTCAAGCAGATCACAACCCCGTCACATAGCGTCATGTCATGGCGTATGGCGACTACCAGCGGCTTCGGGTCGCCATCGGCGACGGCGGCCAGACCCGCGTGGCCGAGATCGGTACTGTGGGCCCCTAACTTCTGAAGGTCGCCGCGGCGAGCTCGAGTATTTCGGAGCGGTCCGCAGGCAGGATGAACGCGGAGTCGATCGCACGGTCGAGCGCCGCGGTGAATTGCTCGAGGTACTCCGCGGAGCCACCCGGGTAGAGCGCGCGCAGCGCCGCGGCGTCGAACATCTCGCCGGAGCCGAACAGGAACGACATGTCGCTCTCGTTGCCTGCGATGCCCGATGTCTTCGCGATCGGGACGTCGACCCACGGGGTGCGGACACCGCCCTTGGCAAGCCCATTCGCGTCGAGGTCGAGCCGCGGCGGGTCCGCCTCGGTCAACGCGATCGGCGGTGCGGACGGTGCGGGTTCGCCTCTTCGAACCCAGGCGTTCAGGTGCGCGATCGCTGCCTGCAGGACGTAGTGGTGCTGTGGGGCGAAATTGATGCAGTACGACAACCGCGTACCCATCAGCTCATTCGTCGGCGCATACGCCGCGACGATGTCGTCCATCGACGCGGATCCGTTGTCGATGAACCCCACTCGGATCGTGTAGTTGTCCGCGTGGGCGGTGCCCGGAACCTCCCACGCCCGGAAGAGTTCATTGTCGGAACGTCTTGCCGAGTGGTATCCCGTGCGCCAGCCACCGATCAGGTCGGTTTCGGTGATGACGGTCATCAGTGGGACGCGCAGGTCGGGCCGGAACGGCACAGCCTGTACGGCGTCCGGACTGGACGCGTCGTACACGCTTGATCCGTCCATCGGCGCCGCAGACCCGAATCGTGAATGGACCAGGAAGCCGTCATAGACCCCGGCGACTGGATCGACGTTGTTGACGTAGGTCGTGAGATACGCGGCCGACTGGGACTCGCCCACCGCGATAACGGATTCCAGATTCCGTTGGCCGAGAACGCCATTCGCGTCGTCCCGGATGAGCCGGCCGACCTGGGAGAAGATGTCGTAAGCGAAGGCGTCGCCCGGGTGGCTGAGGCGGGAATACCGGTCCGGGTCCTGGGCCTTGAGCGACATGTCGGCGCCGACGAGGCTCACGCCGCCCTCGACCCCGACCCGTTGCGCCGAGACCGCGACATAGGCGTAGCCCTCGCGCGCGATCTCGCGATGGGCCATGAACCACACGGCGGGAGCATCGATGCCTCCGCTGACATTGAGCCACTCGACGATGACCGTTCCGTTGAACGCGGCATCGTCCGTCGGTGTCAGAACCACGATGCGCGTGGTGTAGTCCGCCCGATCCTCGGTTGCATACGACGACGCGGTCCCCGACACGAAGAACTCCTCCGCGCGGTAGCCGAGCGTGTCCGCTTCGTAGGCGCCGAGAAGGAGATTTGGTTTACCAGAAACAGGCGAGACGGGCGTGATCACTGTTCATCGATATCACGCCCGCCCCGGCCGGTGCTCAGCCCAGAACCAGGGAGTCCCCGTCGGGGCTGACGTTGACCGGCACCACGTCACCGTCGTGCACCTCGCCGGCCAGCAGCATCTTCGCCAGCTGGTCGCCGATGGCCTGCTGAATCAGCCGACGCAGCGGGCGGGCACCGTAGAGCGGGTCGAACCCGCGGTCGGCCAGCCACTTCTTGGCGGGCAGCGACACCTCGAGGGTGAGCCTGCGCTGGGCCAACCGCTTCTGCAGCTGCGCGAGCTGGATGTCCACGATCTGCACCAGTTCCTCGGGATTGAGCCCCTCGAAGATGATCACGTCGTCGAGCCGGTTGATGAACTCCGGCTTGAACGCCGAGCGCACCGCGGCCATCACCTGCGCTTCCGTCCCGCCTGCACCCAGGTTGGACGTCAGGATCAGGATCGTGTTGCGGAAGTCGACGGTGCGGCCCTGACCGTCGGTCAGCCTGCCTTCGTCGAGCACCTGCAGCAGCACGTCGAACACGTCCGGGTGGGCCTTCTCGATCTCGTCGAACAGGATCACCGTGTACGGCCGCCTGCGCACCGCTTCGGTCAGCTGACCGCCCTGGTCGTACCCGATGTAGCCGGGAGGCGCACCGACCAGGCGGGCCACCGAGTGCTTCTCGCCGTACTCGCTCATGTCGATGCGGACCATCGCGCGTTCGTCGTCGAACAGGAACTCCGCCAACGCCTTTGCCAACTCGGTCTTGCCGACGCCGGTCGGCCCGAGGAACATGAACGAGCCCGTCGGACGGTTCGGGTCAGCAATGCCGGCACGGCTGCGGCGCACGGCATCAGAGACGGCCTGCACGGCCTTCTTCTGTCCGACTACGCGCTTGCCCAGCTCGTCCTCCATGCGCAGCAGCTTGGCCGCCTCGCCCTCGAGCATCCGGCCCGCCGGAATGCCGGTCCACGCCGACACCACGTCCGCGATGTCGTCGGGCCCGACCTCCTCCTTGAGCATGACGTTCTCGCGCGCCTCGGCCTGCGGCACGG
>JAVRPG010000418.1:0-3732 GCA_032162325.1 Mycobacterium sp.
TGTTCTGGTGGCCCAAACGGCACCAGGAGCTATTGGCCAACGCCGAACGCGCCGCCGAAATGGCTCGACAATCCCATATCTCTGACTAAGGTCAGAGATATGACCGCGGAGATGGTTGAGCAGGTCCGGCGGTTCAATCGCACCGTCACGCAGCGCAGCGGCGTCCTCAACGAGAACTTCCTTGCCAGCGACCGTTCGCTTGGCCAAAACCGCCTGCTCTGGGAGATCGGCGCGGACGGCTGCGACATCCGGACGCTGCGTGCCCGCCTCGACCTCGACTCCGGTTACCTCAGCCGGCTGCTGCGCGCGCTGGAGGCCTGCGGCTTCGTTGTCGTCGAGCCGAGCACGACCGACGGGCGCATCCGTATCGCTCGGCTCACCACGGCCGGGCGCCACGAACTCGCGACGCTGGACCTGCGCTCCGACGCCGCCGCGGCGGCGATCCTGCAACCGCTCAACGACCGGCAGCGCACCAAGCTGGTCACGGCCATGGCGGAAGTCGAACGCCTACTGATCGCCTCCACGGTCGAGGTCCGCGAATGCGATCCTCGCCACCGCGACGCCCGATTCTGCCTGCAGACCTACTACTCCGAGCTCAAGGTTCGGTTCCGCGACGGCTATGACCCCGCGGTCAGCCCGGTCGCCGAAGCCGAAATGACGTTGCCCGCAGGGCTTTTGCTCGTCGCATCGCTGCACGGCGAACCCGTCGGCTGTGGGGCGCTGATCTTTTATCCCGACGCCGTCGGCCTGGTGAAGCGGATGTGGGTGGCACCCTCCGTCCGCGGTCTTGGTTTGGGCCGCCGCCTGCTCAACGAGCTCGAGGACCGGGCCCGCGCCCGGGGTGTTCGCCTGATGCGGCTGGAGACCAAGGACGAACTCTCCGAAGCGATCCGGATGTATGCGACGTCCGGCTATATGGAGGTCGAGCCCTTCAACGACGAGCCCTACGCCGACCACTGGTTTGAAAAGCCGCTGGCGTGATCATGCGAACACGTCATTGAGCGTCACGGTCTGCAGGTTGCGGCTCGCGATGAGCTGGCTCAGTTGGTTGTAGCAGTGCGTGACGGTCGGCAGGTTGGCGTGGGCCAACACGATCTGTTGCGGCGCGAATGACCGCGTCGCGCAAGCGACGAGGTTGGCCTCGGTTTCCGGGAGCGAATCGCCGACGGTGCCGCTCCATAGCGTGACGGTCGTGTAGCCCAGATCGGCGGCCACTCGATCGGTGTCGGCGTTGTGCACACCGTAGGGCGGCCGGAAGTAGGGCGTGCCGTCGCCGCCGTAGGTGTTGCGGAGGAAGTCGGCGTTGCGCTGGATCTGGTCGCGGACCGCGGTCAGGCTGATCCGGTTGAGGTACGGATGCGACCAGGTGTGGTTGGCCATCTGAATCTGGCCGGAGTCCACCATCGGTCGCAGCGCCGCGGCGTTCTCGGACCACGACGCGTTGACGCCGTTGACGAAGAAGGTCAGCCGGGTCCCGGTGTCGAGGCAGAACTGGCCGAAGGCCGCGACGACCGCGCTGCTGACACCGTCGTCCACGGTGAGGGCCAATTGGTTGCCGTCACCAGGCAGCCTAGTGAGAACGCCGACGGGTGCAGGCACCCGTGCCAGGGGAACCATCAGCCGGACTGCGCCCGCCACCGGTGGCCGGGTGACTGCCGCGATGACTCCTGCCGCGATCGCGGCCAACATGGTGCGCCGGTCAACGCGGGTCATGGTGCGATGGTAGTTCCGCCGGCCAGAAATGAACCCAATCCGCTTCTGCGCCTTTGCTTCTCATTCGCTGAGAAGGGGCTGTGGGGGTTTCACGGCCCCACGCCTGGCGGACGTGTAACGCTAAGGCCTGATCTGCCCACTACACGGCGGAAAGGAGCCACAAATGGCCGATGGTTTCGACGACGTCTACGTCGATACCCGCCGCCAGCTGCGCGGCGTCGCTGAGAGCTTGATCGCGGGACCGCAACACCGTGCGTCGGGCACCATTCGGCTCGCGGTGCGCCCCGACGGCTTCACCGGCGTCAGCATTCCGATCGCCGTGCACGGGACCGACTTGGTCTTTCCGAACGGCAGCGTCCCGCTCGTCGGTCCGGTAAGCGCGATCGCCGCCGGTTTGGACCCAGGCCCGCCCGACGGCGTCTACGAGATCGTCGACCCGCTGTCGGCCGATGCCGTTCTCAACCTAGATGCGGTCGCGGCTGAGTGAATACACCGCAGCCACTACGCAGGCGGTCACGCCATCAAGAATGTTCTGGCCGATCAGCATCCGGTGCCCTGGCCCGAGCACTTCGACGTCGCGGCCACCGAGGACGAAGCGAACTACGGCGTTTCCGCCGGCGACGACTACCACCCGACGCCCTACGCGTACGTCGGGCCGTGGACCCAGCACACCGGCCCGTTCTGGAACGCGCCGTTCGGAGCCATTTATCCGCTCGCCCCTGCCGACGACGTCGACGCGCTCACGTCGCGCATCGCTGATTTCTTTGGACGCGCCCGCCGGGAGCGCTCGAAACGACCATGATTGCGACCGTGGACGAATCGTCGTTGATCGCCGGATTGCGCGACGGTGACGAAGCCGCGTTCGCCCGGCTCGTCGACCAGCACACGCCCACCATGTTGCGGGTGGCCCGCGGATACGTGCCCAGCCGCGAAATCGCCGAAGAGGTGGTCCAGGAAACGTGGATCGCGCTCCTCAAGGGCATCGACAACTTCGAGGCCCGATCCTCTTTGCGCACTTGGATTTTCGCGGTGATGATCAACATCGCCAAGGCGCGCGGTGTGCGTGAGCGCCGCGACGCCGACGCGGCGGTCGCGGCGTACACCGGCGGCGCCGTCGACCCGGCGCGCTTCCGAACCGGCGACGACCCCTACCCGGGCCACTGGAAACAAGGCGACGAACCGTCACCGTTCCCGGAAACCCCCGAGGGCTCGGTGTTGGGCAATGAGCTCGTCGATGTCGCGCGCCGCGAACTCGACAAGCTGCCCGAACGGCAGCGGATCGTCGTCAGCCTGCGCGACATGCTCGGATTCGACTCCAGCGAGGTGTGCGAAATGCTCGACATCAGCATCGCCAACCAACGAGTGCTGTTGCACCGCGGCCGGGCCGCGGTCCGGCAGGTGCTCGAACACTATTTAGAGGACCGCTCATGAGTACCGAACCGATGGATTGCAACGAACTCGTCGAGCTGGTCACCGCGTACCTCGACGGGTCACTCGATCTGGACACCCGCGCACGTTTCGACATGCACCTGCTCGAGTGCGACGGATGCGAGAACTACCTGCAGCAGTTCCGCGAAACCGTGCGCACGGTAGGCAAGATCCGCCACGACGAGCTGGACCCCGCGTTCCGCGGCCGCCTGCTGGACGCGTTCAAGGACTTCCGTTGATCGGCGCACACAGCAGTTTGCGCTGATCATATGGTGGGAACACACAGCCAGACACCAGCGTTAGGAACATCGTGGCTACGCGAGACATCACCGCCGAAGAGTTCAACGACACCATCACCGACAACGACATCGTGCTGGTGGATTTCTGGGCGTCGTGGTGCGGCCCGTGTAAGGCGTTTGCCCCGACTTTCGCCGCTTCGTCGGAGGAGCATCCCGACGTCGTACACGCGAAGGTCGACACCGAGGCCGAGCAGGCGCTCGCCGCCGCCGCCGACATCCGCTCCATCCCGACGCTGATGGCGTTCAAGAAGGGCAAGCTGGTGTTCAACCAGGCCGGCGCACTGCCACCGGC
>JAVRPG010000419.1:0-2858 GCA_032162325.1 Mycobacterium sp.
AGCGGCGGCCACAGCGTTGCTGAACGCGGGCTTCACCGTGTCCGCGGCAGCGCGCCGTACCGACCGGATGGCGTCAATCGCCGCCGCCGGGGCCAAGGTTGTGGCACTGGACGTGACTGACGACGCGTCGATGTCATCGGTGATCGAGGCGATCATTCGCGCCGAGGGCCGCATTGATGTGCTGGTCAACAATGCGGGCTATGGCTCATACGGGGCTCTGGAGGACGTGCCCCTGTCGGAGGCGCGCTCCCAGATCGAAGTAAACGTCTCCGGCCTCGCCAGGCTCACCCAACTCGTCCTTCCTCACATGCGCGCCCAGCGCAGCGGGACCATCATCAACATCAGCTCCATGGGCGGCCGGTTCGCGACCCCGCTCGGCGCCTGGTACCACGCCAGCAAATACGCCGTCGAAGGGCTCAGCGACGCTCTGCGACTGGAGGCCGAGCCTCTCGGCATTCACGTCGTCCTCATCGAGCCCGGCTCAATCCAAACCGACTGGGGCTCCATCGCCGCCAAGAAACTCACCGCAACATCCGGCTCCGGACCCTACGGACCTCAAGCGGCCGCCGTGGCGGCAAGGCTCGAGAACAGCTCCCAGCCCGGAGCCCGCATGACCTCCACGCGATCGGTGATCGCCAAAGCAATCCTGCGAGCTGCAACCGCACCCCGCCCCAAGACCCGCTACAAGGTCGGCTACGGCGCCCGACCCATGATCCTGCTCAGCCGCATCCTCCCGGACCGCGTCTTCGACGCCGTCACCAGACGCCTGTTCGCCCTCCCCACCGACTAACTCACCGCCAAGCGTCCGCCAAACAGAAAGGGACAGCTCATGTCTGAGCATCGACCGAAGGCCTTGATCGTGATCTCATCCAACAAGGTTCTGCCACTATCAAGCCCGGCTGGGCATCCCGGTATCTCGAGGATTCTTCCTGTGCGAGCTCGGTCAAGTACTCAAAGAGTTCGATGACGAGTACGACTTCACATTCGCAACCCCAGACGGTGAAGTCCCACAGCTGGACATCAATGGGCTAGCCCTGCCGTGGCATGCCCCCGGCCAGCTCGCCTCGGCGACCGCCAAGGCCACCGCTGAACAGGCCGTACGATTCGACGCCGACGCCTATCGCGCCCGTCGACCCGAACTGACCGCACGCCGCGACGCAGAACTGAACCTGGCGTATCGACACCTGGGTAACATTCCCGTCTCCCAGGCGCTGCCCCACACCGACAAGGAAGCCGCACTGATCCGCGACGATATCGCCGCGAAGTTTGCGTCGTTGCCGCCACACACGTATCTGTCCGTCCGCCAGCTGGTCGAGAAGCACCGCAACCCCGCTGACCCGTTCGACCTCGGCGAGTTCGATTTCGCGCATCTGCCGGGCGGGCACGCCCCCATGGTCGACTTCGTGGACAACCCCTGGCTGGGGGAACTGATCAACACCCTCCATGAGGAAGGCGTGCTGATTTCCCTGATCTGCCACGCACCCGTGGCGATGGCTTCGGCGAAATACCGGGTCAGCCCCGACGGCTGGGTCCGCTCCACTGCCGATCACCCCTTCGTTGGGATCCGCGTCACCACCGTTCCGAAATACGGTGAGGTCCTCTTCTCCAAAGTCGGCTTCTTGAAGATTCCCGGCCAGAAAACCCGCACCACCTACTACGTGGACGAAGCCCTCAAAGAGGCCGGCTACAAGGTCGAGACCGTTGCCCCTAACCCTGGTGACATAAAAGTGATCTGGGAACCGACCGTGCGCGTACTCACCGGTGACGGCCCCCAAGCGGTCGATGAGCAGTCCGCCGTCCTGCGCGCCCAGGTGGGGACGAAGAGAAATACATAGGGCCCAAGTCCGATTCCGAAATCAGGGACACCCCCATGCCCAAATTCACCCTCGCACCGGTAGGGCTGACGATTTCCGCTGCAGTGCGGGGCTGTTCCCGTTCACCGTTGAGTTGAACATCGATGCCGCCGCGTTCTGGGCCGAACTCAACGGGCCCACGCCCTCGTTCTGGTGCAGGCTGCTCGGCAAAGTTGAGTGGACGTCCCGGCCACCCCACACCGCCGGGTCCACCCGCACCGCAACGCTGGCGCTGACGAGCACCACCTTGCAGGGACGCTACTTCCATTGGGACGAAGCCGATGGAACACCTCGAGGACTTTCTCGAAGCCGAGGGAAAGGACTTGTCCGCGTACGGGACGATCTCGTCGCCGCTGCTATCGAGGCAGCCGCCGGCAAAAATCGGTGGAATACGCTGCGCGGCTTAACCGTTCGACACGTCAATCGGCGGCCCGATATCGGCGATGAAAGGGTGGCCGCATGGCTTTGAGAGGTTCGGATCAACACCCTCACCGAACGCCATTGCCGACTGAATGCTCAACAATCCCCCGACACGTGAGGAAAACATGTCCGGATTCAAAGTCGGTCTCGCCGACCAGCTCGTGAACGCTCGGTATTCCCCGACCGCTTTGGTGCGAGCCAGTTACCTGACCGCCGCGGCGGCCCGCATCGACTCGCTGTGGCTGCCCGACCATCTGAACTCGTTGACACCGCGGGCGATCGCCACCCCGCAGTACCTCGGCGCGGCGAAGCTGATACCGAAGATCGACGCTGCCCTGGAACCGTGGACAATGCTCGGTTACCTCGCCGCCCGTAACCGGTTCTGGCGGTTGCGACTTGGGGTGGGTGTGACCGATGCCGGTCGCCGCAATCCAGCGGTCACCGCGCAGGCCGCCGCGACCCTGCATCTGCTGACCCGCGGCCGGGCGATGCTGGGCATCGGGCCCGGGGAACGCGAAGGCAACCAACCCTACGGGGTGGACTGGACCAAACCGGTGGCCCGCTTCGAAGAAGCCCTCGCCACCA
>JAVRPG010000420.1:0-2952 GCA_032162325.1 Mycobacterium sp.
ACAGGCCGCGATCTCCCTCGAGAATGCGCGCCTCTATGCGCAGCTGACCAATGAAAACCGCGAGCGGCAGGCGACCGAAGAGGAGCTGCGGGTCAGTCACGAGCGGTGGCGTAATCTGTTCGAGAACGCGCCGGTCGGCGTCTCGTTGACCGATTCGCTTGGGCGGTTCGTCGCGGTAAATCCGGCCTTTGAGCGAATGGTCGGCTATTCTGAGGCCGAACTCCGTGGCCTTACGCCCCTCGACATTACTCATGAGGACGACCGAGCCGCCAGCATGGCGTTCTTCGTCGCGTACACCGCGGGTGCACCCCAGCCTAAGCGCCTTGAGAAGCGCTACCGGCGCAAGGATGGCACGGTGACGTGGGCGGAGCTCAGCGGTTTCCGCGTGCCGGTTCCCGGAGGCCCGCCGCTCGGTGGGGGGGTCGCGGTCGACATCACAGACAGGAAGCGCGCTGAGGAGGCGTTGCGAGACGTGCAGGCGGAGCTCGCCCGCGCGGCGCGGGTCACGACCATGGGCGAGCTTGCGACCTCCATTGCCCATGAGATCAGCCAGCCGCTCGCCGCTATCGTGAGCCGTGGGAGTGCGGGGCTGCGCTGGCTTACGCGAGAGACGCCGGAGCTCGACGAAGCGCGTGAGGCGTTCAAGAGGATAGTGAGTGACGGCCAGCGCGCGGCCGATGTGATTCGCGGGTTGCGCTCGCTCGCAAAGAAATCCGGGCCGCAGATCACCACGCTCGACATCGACGACACCATCCGCGAGGTGCTGGCGCTCACTCACGGCGAGGTCCAGCGGCATGGCATCACGTTGCGCACCGACCTCGTCGTTGGCGATCGGCCAGTGGTCGGCGATCGGGTGCAGTTGCAGCAGGTGCTGCTGAACCTGATCCTGAATGCCATTGACGCAATGAACGTAGTGGCTGATCGCGGCAGAGAGCTGGCGCTGTCGTCTGCATTCACCGCCCCGGACAGCGTCATGATCTCCGTCGAGGACAGCGGCTCCGGATTGGACCCGGTCATCGCGCAACGCGTCTTCGAGCCGTTCGTTACGACCAAGCCTGACGGTCTCGGCATGGGGTTGTCCATCTGCCGCTCGATCATCGACGCTCACGGCGGCCGCTTATGGGTGTCGTCGGCCGTGCCGCACGGCACTGTCTTCCACTTCACTGTCCCGATCGGCGTCGCGACGTAGCACCAGCAGCTGGGCGGTCCCGCGAAGTCGTGATTACCGGTGCACGTGACCGAAGTACATCATTTCCCAGATGCCTGGATCGCTCACATCTTCCACCAACTCGCCGTTGACGAAACGCTCGAGTTGCACGTTGCCGGTGAAGCGCAGGTACGCACCATCGAACCGCGCCAGCTCGGCGAGGAGACGCTTGAATCCGCTGACCGTCTCGATGAGCTCTGCGTCAACGATCGTTTCGGATCTGCGGTACCTCACCCGATACCGGTCCGGCCCATCCTCATATTCGTAGACGACGGCATTCGCGACTGGCTTGCCGCTTTTTGTGTCCGTGTGCTCGTCTTCGAGGTGGAAGCTGACCTTGCGGGCATCGTCGGCAATGATCCTGCCCCCCTTGGCCAACATGAAGATCGGCAACTCCGCATTGCCATATGCCTTTTCGGCAAAGATGTAGCTGGCTACGATCGAGTAGTCGCCGGCCTGTGCCCGTCCCCAATACCAGTGGTTGATAAGCTTTGCCATCGACACATCGCCCCAGTTGTGGTCGTGGTAGCCCACGCCCTGGAGATGTTCTTTTTTCCCGCGCATGTTCAGGTCCGCCGAAACATCGCCCTGGGGCACGGCAGCTAGCCATGCGAACATGTGCTCATCGTCGTCACCAAAGAACATGTGGCCCGATGTTGGCCGCCACGAAGGAACCGTACCCGTCAACTTGATGTCGACGGTCACGCCATCCTTGGAGAAGTGGATTTCGTATTCGTGCAGGTCGCCGCGAAAGGTGTTCTCGCCGATCCGGACATCGCACCGATCCGGGCTGGCCGAGAACGCATCCGCCGAAACGTGCGCTTCGACCCTCATCGGTGGCTGTCCAGGCCGATTGAGCTCCAATGAGGCGAATGGTGCCAGCTCGCCTTCCGGGTTCAGCTGTGGCTTGGTGTAGAAAACAATCACCAGCGACGAGCCATCGTGCAGGTGGGAATCGAAGTACCACCACTCGTAGCCGCCCGGTCCGCCACGAGTTCGCATACCGTCTTCGAAAGGTTCGATATGCCCCGGCTCGATTCCGAGTCTCGCATAGTCTTCCGGCTCGTCGGCAAACCGGGCGCCCGGCAGACCACGTGATCTGAATATGGGAACTTCCTCTTTAGCTTGACTGTCGATGAGCTTGGTGGTCATGCCCGTCTCCTTCTGGAATGTTCTCTTACGCGAACACCTTCAGCAGCGCGCGAAGACCGTACGCCACTATTGCAAGCGTGACGACTCCAGCCGCGTACAGACCCGCGAACCAAAGCCACCGACGCAACGACGGAGAGACCCTGATGACTGCCATCAGTACCAACCGTCCGCCGGTGTCTTGCCGTGAAAAACCCAATAGGCGAACGCGGTGTACGCGAGAATGACCGGCGTCGCCACCAGTGCTCCGATGAGGACAAACTCGTGGCTCGCCGTATTCGACGCCGCGCTCCACAGGCTCACTCTGAATGGAATGACATTCGGGAAGAATGAAATACCGAGCGCCACCATCCCGCTCAGCATCATCGCCAGGGCCAACCCGAACCCGATGCGATCATCGACATCATCGCGATGTGCAATCCACGCGATACCCAGCGCGCAGAGAATGAACGTGATGAAACACCACGACAGGGCGACCCGCTTATCGGGCCATGACGCACTCAGGTTGGGCTGCACGGCGGCTGCGACCAGGCTGGTAATCATCGTCAACCCAAGGAACATCACTGGCAGCCATCGCTGCTGGGTTCTCGCAAAGG
>JAVRPG010000421.1:0-6878 GCA_032162325.1 Mycobacterium sp.
AGTCGCCTGGAACGAGCCTGAGCTCGTGTCACTGGCTACCCGTCCCGGCACCACGCCCAACCGCGCCTGAAGCCCACCTGGCCCGCCTGAGAAAGTCGGAGCGCCGAATGTCCACCGAACCCGCCCGCTCCGCGACCCCGGTCCGCGACTTCCTGGACCGGCCGGCCCCCGGGGCGACCGAGGACCACCTCGTCGTGCCGCGCTCGCTGGCGCAGTCCATGCCGCTGCGCTGGCAGCAGGCTTTCGTCGGGCTGCTCTCCGAGCTGCACCAGGCGTACTCGCACCTGTCGTGGCCCGAGTACGTCGTCATCCCGAGCCGGCGAGAGGCGCTCATCGACCTCGACGAGCAGCAGCTGGCCGCGACCGGCTACGTCGCCGAGCTCGACGCCGATGGCGAGCTGGTCTACCGCGACGCCAACGAGGCCATCGTGGCTGACCCCGAGCACCATGAGGTGCTCGCCCCGATCCCGGACCCGGTTCCGAAGGCCTCCGCCGGCCACGTCAACCCGAGCCCCGCCGAGCCTCTCTGACCGGCACCGGCGCCAACGGTCTCTCGGTGCCGGGAACACCTGCGGCGCGTAAGTCGTTGGGAAAATCGACAAGGTTGAGCGGGGTCCGCGCAAGAGTCGGCTTGACGGCCGAAGCGGAACCTGGCCAAACTTGAGTCAAGGCAACTCAAGCTTCGGAGGACAGAAATCATGGCTCGTGCGGTCGGTATCGACCTCGGCACCACCAACTCGGTCGTAGCCGTCCTGGAAGGCGGCGAGCCCACGGTGGTCGCCAACTCGGAGGGCTCCCGGACCACCCCGTCCGTCGTGGCGTTCGCCCGCAACGGCGAGGTACTCGTCGGCCAGTCGGCAAAGAACCAGGCAGTGACCAACGTCGACCGCACCATCCGGTCGGTCAAGCGGCACATGGGCAGCGACTGGTCCGTCGAGATCGACGGCAAGACCTACACCGCCCAGGAGATCAGCGCACGCGTACTGCAGAAGCTCAAGCGCGACGCCGAGTCCTACCTCGGTGAGGAGATCACCGACGCGGTGATCACCGTCCCGGCGTACTTCGAGGACGCTCAGCGCCAGGCCACGAAGGAGGCCGGCACTATCGCCGGCCTGAACGTGCTGCGGATCGTCAACGAGCCGACCGCTGCCGCGCTGGCGTACGGCCTGGACAAGGGCGAGAAGGACCAGACGATCCTGGTGTTCGACCTCGGTGGCGGCACGTTCGACGTCAGCCTGCTGGAGATCGGCGAGGGCGTCGTGGAGGTCAAGGCCACCAACGGCGACAACCACCTCGGTGGCGACGACTGGGACCAGCGGATCATGGATTGGCTGGTCGAGAAGTTCAAGTCGTCCGCAGGCATCGACCTGACCAAGGACAAGATGGCGCTGCAGCGTCTGCGGGAGGCCGCCGAGAAGGCCAAGATCGAGCTATCCAGCCAGACCAGCGCGACGATCAACCTCCCGTACATCACGGTCGACGCCGACAAGAACCCGCTGTTCCTGGACGAGACCCTGTCCCGCGCGGAGTTCCAGCGGATCACCTCCGACCTGCTCGACCGCACCCGTGCGCCGTTCCAGCAGGTCATCAAGGACGCCAGCATTGCGGTCGCCGACATCGACCACGTCGTGCTGGTCGGCGGGTCCACCCGCATGCCGGCCGTCACCGAGCTGGTCAAGGAGCTCACCGGTGGCAAGGAGCCCAACAAGGGCGTCAACCCCGACGAGGTCGTCGCGGTCGGCGCTGCGCTGCAGGCCGGCGTGCTCAAGGGCGAGGTCAAGGACGTCCTGCTGCTGGACGTCACGCCGCTGAGCCTAGGCATCGAGACCAAGGGTGGCGTGTTCACCAAGCTCATCGAGCGCAACACCACGATCCCGACCAAGCGCTCCCAGCCGTTCACCACTGCCGAGGACAACCAGCCCAGCGTGCAGATCCAGGTGTTCCAGGGCGAGCGCGAGATCGCGGCGTACAACAAGAAGCTCGGCATGTTCGAGCTGACCGGGCTGCCGCCGGCACCACGCGGCATCCCGCAGATCGAGGTCAGCTTCGACATCGACGCCAACGGCATCGTGAACGTCTCTGCCAAGGACCTTGGCACCGGCAAGTCGCAGGCGATGACCATCACCGGCGGCTCGGCGCTGAACAAGGACGAGATCGACCGCATGATGCGCGAGGCCGAGCAGCACGCCGAGGAGGACAAGAAGCGGCGTGACGAGGCCGAGACCCGCAACCAGGCGGAGTCGCTGGTGTACCAGACGGAGAAATTCGTCAAGGACAACGACGACAAGCTGCCCGACGACGTCAAGGCCGATGTGAACGTGGCGCTGTCCGACGCGCAGGAAGCGTTGAAGGGCAACGACACCGACCGGATCAAGTCCGCGATGGAGAAGCTGGCCACCGAGTCGCAGAAGATGGGCAGCGCGCTCTACGCCCAGCAGCCGGGCGGCACCGATGGCGCTGCAGGCGCTGACGGTTCCGGCACGGCCGGCTCCGGTGACCAGGCCGAGGACGTCGTGGACGCCGAGATCGTCGACGAGGACAGCAAGAAGTGAGCACTCAAGATCCGTTCGGCCGCGCACGTGCGACCGGGGATCGCGGCACCGAGGCCGAGCGCGTGGTGGTCCGTGACCGCCGGCGCATCGACCCGGTGACCGGTGAGGCGCGGGCGCAGGGCGGCGACACGCCGTCCGCCCCGCGCTCTGCCCGGCCGGAACCGGCTGCGGACCCCGACGAGGTCGCCAAGCTGACCGCCGAGCTGGAGGAGCGCACCGCCGACCTGCAGCGCCTGTCCGCCGAGTTCGCCAACTACCGCCGCAGGGTGGACCGCGACCGGCAGGCCGTGGTCACCGTCGCCAAGGCACAGGTGGTCGCCGAGCTGCTCACGGTGCTGGACGACATCGACCGGGCGCAGGCGCACGGTGACCTCACCGGGGCGTTCAAGCTCGTCGCGGACAAGCTCAACGACGCCCTCACGCACATCGGGCTGGAGTCCTACGGGTCGGCTGGTGAGCCGTTCGACCCCGCGGTGCACGAGGCCGTGCAGCACGCCAGCTCGAGCGAGGTGGACGGCCCCACGGTGTCCGCGGTGCTGCGCCCGGGCTACCGGCTCGGCGATCGCCAGCTCCGGCCGGCGATGGTCGCCGTGACCGACCGGGCCGGTGTCGAGCCCGCCGACGACGAGCCGTCCTACGGCGAGCCGGCCGGCGGCGAGCTGGCCGGAGACGGCGCGGCGGAAGGCGCCGAGCACGACGCATCCGAGTCGGAGCCGACGTCGGATCCCCGTGCGACGCCCTGACCTGGCCAGTGACACTCGCAGGACGCCGAGAGGAGGCGAGGCGCGGTGACGACCCAGCGTGACTGGATCGAAAAGGACTTCTACCGCGAGCTCGGCATCTCCGCCGACGCCTCCGCGGACGACGTCAAGAAGGCATACCGCAAGCTGGCTCGCCAGCTGCACCCGGACGCCAACCCGGGCAACGCCGAGGCCGAGGCGCGCTTCAAGGCGGTCTCCGAGGCCTACGGCGTGCTGTCCGACACCGACAAGCGCCGCGAGTACGACGAGATGCGCCGGCTGTTCGGCAGCGGCGGCATCCCTGGCGGCTTCGGCGGTGGCGGTGGCTTCCCCGGCGGCGCCGGTGGGTTCGACCTCGGTGATCTGTTCGCCCAGACGTCGGCGAGCGGCGGCGGGGGCGCGGGCGCCGGCGGCATCGGCGACATCTTCGGCGGGATCTTCGGCCGCGGCGGGTCCGCTGCGCGTACGACGAACCGGCAGCGCGGCGCGGACGTCGAGAGCGAGATCCGCATCGACTTCACCGACGCCGTGCGGGGCGCGACCGTGGCGCTGCGGCTCACCTCTCCGGCGCGCTGTGAGACCTGCGCCGGCACCGGGGCCAAGCCGGGCAGTACGCCGCGCACATGCCCGACCTGCGCCGGTGTGGGATTGGTCAGCCGTAGCCAGGGCTCCTTCGCCTTCTCCGAACCGTGCCGCGACTGCCGTGGTACGGGCCGCATCATCGACGACCCGTGCCCGGACTGCGGCGGCGACGGCACCACCACCCGCACCCGGCCGCTGACCATCCGGGTTCCCGCCGGGGTGAACGACGGCCAGCAGATCCGTATCCCCGGCCAGGGCGAGGCAGGCCGAGGCGGCGCCCCCGCGGGTGACCTCTACGTCCGGGTGCACGTCAAGCCGCACCCGCAGTTCGGGCGCTCGGAGCGCAACGCCGACAACCTGACGCTGAAGGTGCCGGTGACCTTCCCCGAGCTGGTGCTGGGTACGACGATCACCGTCCCGACCTTGGACGGCACCGTCTCGCTCAAGGTGCCGCCAGGCACGGCGAGCGGGCGCACGCTGCGGGTCCGCGGCCGCGGTGTGCAACGCAAGGACGGCCGCAACGGCGACCTGCTCGTCACCGTCGAGGTGGCCGTGCCGGCCAAGCTGGACGAGGAGGCGGCCGCGGCACTGCAGGCCTATGCCGACCAGACGAAGTCCCTCGACCCGAGGCAAGGCTTACTCGGCGACGCGACCAGGTGATGCGTATGGGTGCGCAGAGCGGCGATCCGGCGGGGATGTGGGCAGGCCTGCCGCTGCCTCCGGGCACGACGGCGGACAGCCCGGTGTTTGTGATCTCCGTTGCGGCGGAGCTGGCCGGCCTGCACGCCCAGACGCTGCGCAGCTACGACCGGCTGGGACTGGTGAGCCCCGGTCGCGCCGCCGGTGGCGGGCGCCGCTACTCCGCGCGCGACATCGCCCTGCTGCGCGAGGTGCAGCGGCTCAGCCAGCGCGAAGGCGTCAACCTCGCCGGCGTGAAACGGATCATTGAGCTGGTAGAGCTGGTGGAGGACTTACAAAACCGGGTCGCTGAACTCACCGAGGGGCTCGCCGCGGCGGAGGCCGCTGCCGAACAGGCAGCGGCCGTGGTACACGCGTCCTACCGGCGCGATCTCGTGCCGATTACGCGACGCACCGCGCTCGAGGTGTGGCGCCCGAAGCCGCCCCAACACTGAGCCGCTGCGCGGCGCTGCTGCGCGGCGCGGACCGCCGTTAGTCGACGCTGAAGGGGTCGTAGCGGATCCGGTCCAGCGGCGTGCCGGCTACGAGCATTCGCGAGACCGTGGCACGGATCATGGACGGCGACCCGGCCACGATGACGTCATGGCCAGGCCAGGCTCCGTAGCGGGTCACGACATCGGCGAGCACGCCGCGTTCGGCGCCTGAACCGGGGCTGTCTCGCTCCACGACCGGGATGACGTTCAGCCACGGGTTCGTGTGAGAGATCTTGCGGATGCTGTCGATGGCGTAGAGGCCCTCCCAGCTGCGGCCACCGACGAAGACCTGGGTGCGGGGGTTCTCACCCCAGGTCGTGAGGTGTTCCAGCAGGGCCTTTATCGGTGCTACGCCGGTGCCGCCGGCGATCATCAGCACGTCGTCGCCGGATTCCCGGTTGACCGCAAGCTGGCCCATCGGCGGGCCGATCTGCCAGGTGTCGCCGGGTTTGGTATTTCCCACGATCGAGGAGCTGACCCATCCGCTGTCCACCGCGCGGACGTGGAACTCCAGCCGGCCGTCCGGCCTTGGGGCGTTGGCCGGCGACAGGTAGCGCCACAGCCGGGGCCGTTGCGGTGTCTCCACGCTCACGTACTGGCCGGCCCGATACGGGACCGGCGACTCCGGTTGCACGGTGATGATCGCCAGGTCGTCCGCGAGCCGTCGGTGGTCGAGCACCTCAGCGCTCCAGCACGCGGGTCCCGTCTCGCTGTCTGCCGCGGCGATCATCGCGGCGGCCACCTGTGCGTAGGCGTCAGTCCAGGCCTTGGCCACTATCGGGCTCCAGGCCGGTCCGGCGAAGTGCTCCAGCATGCCCAGCAGGGCTGCGCCGACGGCATCGTAGTGCTCGGTGAGCACCCCGAACTTGCGGTGGTCGCGGCCGAGCTGGCTGAGGAACGCGCCCAGCTCGTCGGGCCGGTCCACCATCTGGACGATGTACACCAGCGCCCGCAGCAGCCGGCTGCGTTGGATCTCCATGTTGGCCGGGAACAGGTCGCGGGTCTCCGGCGCGATGTCGAACAGCAGGGCGTAGAAGAGCTTGACGGCCTTGTCGGAGTGCGGCTCGATGAGCGCGAAGCTCGACCTGATCGCAGTCACCATCGCGGCGGTGTCCGCGTCGGCGGGCTCCGGACGCTGTGGCTGGTCGGCGCCAAGCAGCTGTTCTGCGGTCATTTTTGGTGGACGGCCCCCTCCGGACGGTGCTCAGAAGTCGTGACCCTAGCGGCGAGCTGCTGCCGCGGCCCTATCGTTCACCCTCTCACTCGTTAAGGACCCGCAAGAATAGCGCGAACCGCGCCGGGTCGAACCTGAGCGGAACACACTCAAGTTTCCTGACGTTGGTGTTGTCGACGGGCACGATAGTGCCGAGGAGACGGCGATCCGGAGGACGCGGGGGATGGATTCCTTCAACCCGACCACGAAGACCCAGCAGGCGATCTCTGCCGGTGCGCAGGCCGCGGCGCTCGCAGGCAACCCCGATGTGGGGCCGACGCACCTGCTCGGCGCGCTGCTCGCGCAGGGCGACGGAATCGCGGCGCCGCTGCTGGCCGCGGTCGGCGCCGACCCCACGGCGGTCGGTGCCGAGGTGGCCGCGTTGGGTAACCGGCTGCCGTCCGCATCCGGTGCGACGGTGGCCGCCCCCCAACTCAACCGCGATGCCCTCGCCGCGATCACCGCAGCGCAGCGGCTCGCCACGGAGATGGGCGACGAGTACGTCTCCACCGAGCACCTGCTGGTCGGACTGGCGTCGACGTCGGGCCCGGTGGCCGAGCTGTTGCGTGAACACGGCGCGACGCCAGACGCGCTGCGCGAGGCGTTCGCCCGGGTGCGC
>JAVRPG010000422.1:0-9964 GCA_032162325.1 Mycobacterium sp.
TGAGCGCTCCCGCTCGGGCGAGGACCTCCCACACGATGACGATCGCTACCGGGGTCGTGTAGACACCCAGCGGCCAGCGCAGCCGACGGCGCAGAGTCCCGAACGCGGACTGACGCTGGGAATCGCCCGGTAGAAACACGTCGCGGGGCCGTGGCGCCGGTGTCGCCGTTACGGGTATGAACGGAAGGGCCGCCGGTTTCGCGGCCACGCTGGTATCACTCATGTCGGCTCTTTCTCGGCCCGGGCGGCTGATTCGGTACTACGGATGTGACCATTGGTGCGTTCCGGGCCGACGTCCATCGGCCGGTGCGCGCTGTTTTGTTGCGCGCCCGGATGATTCGCGTGTTACTTCTCTCGTCGACACATTGCCGCAACGATGCAGGCTCCGGGAGCCATCAAATCCGCCCGATTCTTTCTCCTGCCGCTGCGGATCGAGTCCGCTGCCCGGAGCGGCGAATATTGATCGTCCAAAGACTTGACTGATTCCAGAAAAGAGATAACTTGACTGATTCCAGAAAAGGGATAATATTGGTCCCGTGACCCTCGCGCCGGATTACGCGGATCAGCTCCGTGCAGCTGACCTTCGCGTGACGCGCCCTCGGCTGGCGGTGCTGGAAGCGGTACACGCCTACGCGCACGCCGACACCGAGACGATTTTCGGCGCGGTGCGCGCCGGCCTGCCCGAGGTGTCGCGGCAAGCGGTCTACGACGTGCTCGCCGCCCTGACCGCCGTCGGTCTGGTGCGGCGGATCCAGCCATCCGGCTCGGTCGCGCGCTACGAGTCGCGGGTCGGAGACAACCATCACCATGTGGTCTGCCGGTCCTGCGGCGTCATCGCAGACGTCGACTGCGCGACCGGCGAAGCCCCCTGTCTCACGCCGTCCGACCGCGATGGTGCTCTTGACGGCTTCGTGCTCGACGAGGCCGAGGTCATGTACTGGGGGCTGTGCCCCGACTGCTCGGCATCACAAGCTTCGCGATCACACCCGTGATCACAGCCCGATTCCCCCACTCCCAGAAAGAAGGACGACGTGTCTGAGAGCGAAAACCCGGTAATCCCCGCCCCCGAGCCGAAGGCGCACGCTCCATTGAGGAACCAAGACTGGTGGCCCAATCAGGTGGACCTGTCGGTTCTCAAGAAGCATGCGCCGCAGGCCGACCCGATGGGCGACGACTTCGACTACGCAGAGGAATTCAACAAGCTCGACGTCGAGGCCCTGAAGCGCGACATGTTCGAGCTGATGACGAACTCGCAGGACTGGTGGCCCGCCGACTACGGCCACTACGGACCGCTCTTCATCAGGATGAGCTGGCACGCCGCCGGTACCTACCGCATCTCCGACGGCCGCGGCGGTGGCGGCGAAGGCGCACAGCGCTTCGCCCCGCTGAACAGCTGGCCCGACAACGTCAGCCTGGACAAGGCGCGCCGGCTGCTCTGGCCGCTCAAGCAGAAGTACGGCAAGAAGATCTCCTGGGCCGACCTCATCATCTTCGCGGGCAACTGTGCGTATGAATCCATGGGCCTGAAGACGTTCGGCTTCGGCTTCGGGCGCGAAGACATCTGGGAACCCGAGGAAATCCTTTTCGGCGAAGAAGAGGTCTGGCTGGGCACCGACAAGCGCTATTCCGGCGACCGGGACCTGGCCAATCCCTATGGCGCGACGACCATGGGTCTGATCTACGTGAACCCGGAGGGCCCCGAAGGCCAACCGGATCCGTTGGCTGCCGCCAAGGACATCCGCGAGACGTTCGGTCGCATGGCGATGAACGATGAGGAGACGGCCGCGCTCATCGTCGGCGGCCACACGGTCGGCAAGACCCACGGCGCGGGCGACGGCGACCTCGTCGGTCCCGAACCCGAAGGCTGCCCCCTCGAACTGCAGGGCCTCGGCTGGAAGAGCTCCTTTGGCACCGGCGTGGGCAAGGACGCGATCACCAGCGGCCTCGAGGTTGTCTGGACGGCCACCCCAACCAAGTGGGGCAACGGCTTCCTGGAGAACCTGTACGGGTATGAGTGGGAGTTGACCAAGAGCCCGGCTGGCGCCTGGCAGTTCACGGCGAAAGACGGGGCAGGCGCGGGCACGATCCCCGATCCATTCGGCGGCCCGGGACGCACGCCGACGATGTTGGTCACGGATATCACGATGCGGGTTGACCCGATCTACGGGCCGATTACCCGCCGCTGGCTGGACCACCCGGAGGAGCTGTCCGAGGCGTTCGCCAAGGCGTGGTACAAGCTGCTGCACCGCGACATGGGGCCGATCTCGCGCTACCTCGGTCCGTGGGTTGCCGAGCCGCAGCTGTGGCAGGATCCCGTTCCCGCCGTCGATCATCAGCTGATCAGCGATGAGGATGCCAAGGCCCTCAAAGCCAAGATCCTCGACTCGGGTCTGTCGGTCTCCCAGCTGGTCTCGGCGGCGTGGGCGTCGGCGGCCAGCTTCCGCGGTACCGACCTGCGAGGCGGGGCTAACGGCGCACGCATTCGTCTTGCGCCGCAGAAGGATTGGGAGGTCAACAAGACTGCCGACCTGGACACCGTGTTGCCGGCCCTGGAGAAGATCCAGTCCGATTTCAACGGCTCGGCCTCCGGCGGGAAGAAGGTCTCGCTCGCCGACCTGATCGTGCTGGGCGGCTCCACGGCCATCGAGAAAGCGGCCAAGGACGCCGGGCACGACATCACGGTGCCGTTCGCGGCGGGGCGCACGGACGCCGCGCAGGAGCAGACGGATGTGGAGTCGTTCGCTTTGCTCGAACCGCGGGCCGACGGCTTCCGCAACTTCCTGCGGGCTGGCGAGAAGGCTCCGGCGGAGCACCTGCTGGTGGACCGTGCCTACATGTTGAACCTGACCGCACCCGAGATGACGGTTCTCATCGGCGGCCTGCGGGCTCTGGGCAACGGCCAGACCAAGCACGGCGTCTTCACCGACCGTCCTGGCACGCTGACCAACGACTTCTTCGTGAACCTGCTTGACATGGGCACGGTGTGGAAGGTCTCGGAGTCGACGGAGAACGTGTACGAGGGCAGCGACCGCGTCACAGGCAAGCCCAAGTGGACTGCCACCGGCGCAGATCTGGTCTTCGGATCGAACTCGATCCTGCGCTCGCTCGCCGAGGTCTATGCCCAGGCCGACGCCAAGGAGAAGTTCGTCAAGGACTTCGCCGCCGCGTGGGCCAAGGTCATGAACAACGACAGGTTCGACCTGGCCTGATCAACGAACAATGGCGCCCCGCAAGCTGAAATGGCTTGCGGGGCGTCGTCGTCAGCGGCGTGTCAGGACAACTGTGCGCGGATCAACGGCGCGATCATGTCCGCCATGTACGCGTGCCCGGCATCCGTCGGGTGCACACCGTCCTTGCCGATCAAATCCGGCCTGCCAACGAACCAGCCTGCGGCGATCGGATCGATGAATGTAGCGCCGGCGACCCCGGCCTGATACTTCAGGGCGTCGCGGATCCGCAGCACGGCGTCGGGTGGATCGGCGGTTGGCCATGGCGGCCCGATGACGAGAAACTGTGCCTTCGGCGCGGTGCGACGCGCGAGTTGATATGTGCCCCACGCCAGAATCGACAGCTGCGTGGGGTCGACACCTTGGTCGTTGCGGGAGCCGAAGAACACCACCAGCACATCGTCGGGCTTGACCGCGTCGGCCGTCAGGTCCTCGAAGACGCTGCCGCGGTTGCCACGCGTGCCATAGCCGGCGCCGCCCTCGGCGGCCACATCGGCCGAGATGTGTACTCCCTGCTGAGTCAGCCACTGCCAGGCCCGAATCGTCCATCCGTTGGAACCGAGACCGCCCAGATCGCCTCCGGTCGTGTAGGAGTCGCCGATCACCGCGATGTGGTTCACCGAGACGGCCAGATCCAGTGTTTCGGTGCGCCTCACCGGTATTGATCGCGCGCTCAGCGTGCCAACCACGAGAGCGACCGCGACGACGACTGTGACCAGACGACTCACCGGAACAGCGTACGACCCAACCCGCGAAAAAGTCGGTGTCGACCAGATTGTGCACAATGCGTTACGGAATTGCTGCTTTGTCAAAGGGCACAGCAGGATTCGACTATCTGCCAACGGTCAGCCCGCGCGTGCAGCGACGGCATTCGCCGGCACTTGCCGGGGGCCATGCAGAGGTTGGAGCTTGCCGTGCGCCGGATCGGCGGCCTCGGCACGGGCCTCGGAGTGCGACTCTCGAGCGTCGGCTTGAGAGTCTCGAGCCTTGACCATTCTGCGCATCCAGATCCGCGCGGGCTCCTCGACGAAGTGGTAGAGCAGCGCAGCGCCGGCGACGGCGACCGCCAGCACACCAACCACAATCAACTTCGCCGACCAGCTCGGCGTGAGGACGATCTCGAATTGTGCCGTGGTCCAGTTCCAGGCCGTGTGCACCAACTCGTGCACCATGTACAGGCTGAACGAGATGTGTCCTAGGTACACCATTACTCCGGTAGACAGCAGCCGCGGCAGGCTGCCTATTCCGATCGCCAGCGTCACGACCAGCGGCACGAACAGCACGTCGACCAGCCCGCTCGAGTCGACCATCCTGGGCAGCGGATGCGCATCCAGAAGGTAGAGAGTGCCGACCATCGCGACGCCGAGCACCACGGACAGGTAGCCGGCACCGCGCCTTGCCCTGTCAGACAGCCTCAGCTTTCGGACCGCCGCACAGGCCAGCGCACCCGCGGTGAACTGCATGACGATCCGCGGAAGCCAGCTCCAGGGTGTGTAGAAGTGACCCGTCGCCAACAGGAGCAATGTCGGTGGAAGCGAGGCGGCAAGCGCCAGCCACAGCAATCCCCTGGCTCTGGTCGCACGCGCGATCCGGAAGATCACCAGCACCAGCAGCCCGAACAACAAATAGGCCAGCCATTCCGCGCTGATCGACCAGGCGGGTCCGTCCCAGCTCGACCCGTCGAAGTACGGCTGGAACCACAGCTGCACCAACAAGACCTGGCGCACGTAGCTGACGGCGTTGAGCTGGTCGGCGACCTCTGACTGGATGTGGCCGACGTTGAGGGTGAAGATGATCCACGCAGCCGCGAGGTGCAGCGTGACCAGGTAGACCGGCCATACCCTGGCCAGCCGCAACCACAAGAAGTGCAGAGTGTCCCGCGCGGACCACGACTCGCCCATGCGGTCGAGGTAGTTCCAGGTCAGCACGAACCCACTGAGGATGAAGAACAGGTCGACGCCTTGCGCACCGCAGTTGAGCACCGGCGCGAGGGCCGACCTGAAACCGGGCGCCACCTGTTCCAACCATGGCCGGAAGTGAAACAGCACCACCCACACTGCGGCGACGATGCGCAAGCCGGACAGGGCCTTGATCTCTCCGGTGCGCACAACACTCTTTTCGTGAGGGACTCTGCTGTTTCGTTCGGGCCACGCCACGGCGACCGCTGGCCGGGCGATCCGCCTCCCCGCGGTCTCGCATCCGCCAGCGTTCGCAGAATATCAGCGTGGTCGCCGGGTTGCCGCGCGCGGAATGCTGTGCGGTTCCTGCGAACCCGCGTGTAGCAATCCGTCACCTCGTGTAGCAATCCGTCACCTAAAGAAGTCCTCCAAGTAACGCGCCGCGTTGATCGTTGTTCCGAGGTGGGCTCTGGTTAGGAAAAGGTGGGCGCGATTCGGGTGAAAAACTGATCGGCGCACGCGTGGTGGGCGGCGGCGGCATCGTGCCGGGAGGCTGGCTGGCAATCGTGGTTGGCGGCTGTTGCGGCTGAATGGTCGGCACCGTCGGTGACATCGTTGGCGACGTCGCTGTCGACACCGCTGTGGACAGCGGCGTGGAGTCGGTCGGAGTGACTATTGGTTGTGCCGGAAGGCCGGCTGGAGCAGCACGATGGCCGTCGCACCGGGCGGCCGCAAGCGTTGCTAGGACGACGCCGGTGAGGACTGTCCGTCGCGGCTCGAACAGGTAGTCGGACTGGCAGGAGAGATCCTCCCGCAGCATGTCGCGATCGTACGCGCGCGATTTGCCATCAGGCTGCTTAGTGACCGAGCTGGTCGTGCGATTGAGTTTGCTGCCGGGATGGCGGCGAGTGACGTGTCTGCACGAAGAGCCTCGAGGAGGCAGAGTGGATATGCTTGCGCCTTCTCGACGGAGGACGACCATGTCTGCTGAAGCCGGCGCCGCCGCGCCATCGCCTGCCAAGTCGAACAGCGCCTCCGGCCACATCCGCCTGACGTCACATAGCGGCGGCTTCGAGGCGCCGCCGATTCGCTGGGGTGCGCCGACGGCCGCGGAGCGCGGCCCGCTCATCGGCACCACCACCAAGCGCGCCCATCGCAACGTGATCGGCACGCACAGCGGGTCGTACAGCGTGTACCGAGCGCTGGCGGTGGCGGCAGGCGCCTTGTCGCGTGAGCACAGGGCCGACCTCACGGATACGGCGCCCACCGACGTCATCGGCCCGTTGCCCCAGTGGGCCGAGCCCGGCAAGATCGTCAGCCTTGACCCGTGGGGCGCCATGGTGGCCGCCGTGTTCGCCGCCGACCTGGCCGCCGGCTACGACATCCGCCCGACCATCGCCATCACCAAGGCGCATGTGATCGTGCCGGAGATCATGAACGCCGTACAGGAAGGGCGCTTGGTCCCGGACGGCCAGATCCTGCTGCCCAACGGCGCGGCGCTGGTCACCAAGGCCGCGATCGAGCCCGTTTGGCATCTGCCGGGTGTGGCGGACCGATTCGGCTGCAGCGAGACAGACTTGCGCCGTGTGCTGTTCGAAGAGACGGGCGGCATGTACCCCGAACTCGTCACGCGTTCGGACCTCGAAGTCTTCCTGCCGCCGATCGGCGGGCAGACCATCTACATCTTCGGCAACAGCCGCGACCTTGGCGATCCCACCGTGGAGCTGACCGCGCGTGTGCACGACGAATGCAACGGCTCGGACGTCTTCGGCTCGGACATCTGCACCTGCCGCCCGTATCTCACACATGCGATCGAGGAATGCATCCAGGGCGCCCAGCGGGGCGGTGTGGGCCTGGTGGCCTACTCCCGCAAGGAGGGCCGAGCGTTGGGTGAGGTGACCAAGTTCCTGGTTTACAACGCGCGCAAGCGCCAGGCGGGCGGCGACACCGCCGAGACCTACTTCGCCCGCACCGAGTGTGTTGCCGGCGTACAAGACATGCGCTTCCAGGAGTTGATGCCCGACGCGCTGCACTGGCTGGGAATCAGGAAGATCCACCGCCTGGTCTCCATGAGCAACATGAAGTACGACGCCATCACCGCCTCCGGAATCGAGGTCGGCGAACGCGTGAACATCCCCGACGCGTTGATCCCGCCCGACGCACGCGTGGAGATCGACGCCAAGATGGCGGCCGGCTACTTCACCCCTGGCCCGGTGCCCGACGCCGAGGAATTGGGGAAGCGCAAGGGCCGGGGGTTCGACGGATGAGCCTCGTCGGCGTCCGTCCCCACCACGACACGAGCCGGCCCGCAGGCGCGGCCGCGGCCTTGCGCACCACGACCGCCATACGCGTGCGTGCGCACTATCTGCTGAACCGCGCGCGTGCGGGCGACTCGTTGTGGTTCAGCGTCGATGACGATTCGCTGCCCGCGGCCGCGGCCGAAGTCGCCGACGTCACGCGCGCCCGCTACCCCGACCTGCGCATCCCGTACCACAGCCGCTGGCGTCATTTCGAGGCCGGCGGCGTGGACCGCAAGACCGAACTCGAAACGCGGCTCGCGGCAGAGGACACGCCGGCGCGCGCACGCTCCATGATCGACCTTGCCGTGGTCAGCGTGCTGCTCGACGCCGGCGCGGGTCCGGATTGGCACTACCTGGAAGCAACCACCGGGCAGCGCTTCAGCCGATCCGAGGGTCTGGGCGTGGCGAGTTGGCACGCGTTCTGCGGCGGGGTCTTCTCCGGCGATGCGGCGCATCCGTTGCAGGTCGACGCTGCCGGCCTGCGCAATCTCAGCGTGGAGCGGCTGTCGGAGGTGTTCCAGTGCGCACCCGCAAACCCCCTGGTGGGGTTGGAAGGCCGCGTGGTGGTGCTGCGCCGGCTGGGCGATGCGCTGGCGTCGCAGCCCGAGGTGTTCGGTCCGCAAGGCCGGCCTGGCCATCTTTTCGACCTGAGGGACGCGAACCGAGTCGCGGCACATGACATCCTGTCGCAAATTTTGGCGTCACTGTCGGGGATCTGGTTGGCGGCCAACAGTATTGGGCAGGATGCCCTTGGCGACTGCTGGCGCCACGACGCCGTGCCGGGACCCGGCCTCACCCGCGGCTGGGTGCCGTTCCACAAGTTGTCGCAGTGGCTGACCTACTCGCTGCTGGAACCCTTCGAATGGGCCGGCGTGCATGTGGAGGGCCTGGGCGCGCTGACCGGGCTGCCCGAATACCGCAACGGCGGCCTGCTGCTGGACACGGGCGTATTGCGTCTGCGCGAACCGCCCTGGGCCGCGCGCACCTGGGAAGTGGGCGATGAGCTGGTGGTCGAGTGGCGCGCACTCACCGTGGCCCTGCTCGACGAACTGGCCCCACTGGTGCGCACACGACTGGGCGTGGATGCCGGACAGATGCCGCTGGCCTGCGTGCTGGAGGGCGGAACCTGGGCGGCGGGCCGTGCGCTCGCAGAGCGCTTGCGTGATGGACGTCCACCGCTTTCCGTGGCCAGCGACGGCACGGTCTTCTAGAAGCCATGGCCACCGTACAACTGATCGAACACCCCTTGGTCCAGCACAAGCTCACGCTGATGCGCCGAAAAGACGCTTCCACCAATAGTTTTCGCCAGCTGCTGCACGAGATCTCTGCCCTTATGGCCTACGAGGTGCTACGCGACATGCCGATGCACGACATCGAGATCGAGACACCGTTGGAAAGCACAACCGGCAAGGTCATCGACGGCAAGAAGCTGGTGTTTGTCTCGATTCTGCGTGCAGGGACCGGAATTCTGGACGGCATGCTGACAGTGGTGCCCGGCGCGCGCGTTGGCCACATCGGTCTCTATCGCGACCCCAAAACGCTTGTCGCCGTGGAGTATTACTTCAGGATGCCCGGCGAACTGCACGAGCGCGACGTGGTGGTGGTCGACCCCATGCTGGCGACCGGCCACTCGGCCGTGGCGGCGGTGGACCGGCTGAAGGAATGCAGCCCCAAGTCGATCAAGTTTGTCTGCCTGCTGACCTGCCCCGAAGGCATCGCCGCTATGCAGAAGGCCCATCCCGACGTGCCGATCTATACCGCCGCCATCGACCGCCAACTCGACGCGCACGGCTACATCCTGCCCGGCCTCGGTGACGCCGGGGACCGCATCTTCGGCACCAAGTAGCTGTTGGACGGCCCGCGCGCCGCCACCCCCTAATCCCCCAATGCCACACGGGCGGAAACGCCCCAGGTGGGCCCACCACACAGGGGTCCACGACCCGTTTTGGACGTCACCGCAGCTGCATACCGTGCTTACAACACGAGTAAATCGCCAACGCGAAAGGAGTTGGAATCATGGCGCACTGTCGGTATTGCAATCGATTCCGGTTGACGCGCATGGCCGGTCCAGGTGCCTGGCTCCTGGAGTGCGGCCACACGTATCTGCCTCTGCCTAGCGAGGCGCAGACCTGGGCGGCCTATATGCAGGACGGGCGCCGCCGGACTCGCTAGTCGGTTCGCCAGTCGCGCCCTCACCCGACCGTGTCGGGGCGGTGCGCCCACTTCAGCGTTCCGCCACCCATGTCCACGCACTGGAACGGGACGCCGTCGGAGCCCCGCGCCGACAGGTTCAGCCCCGGACACGGAAGCGCCACGTTGTACGCACCGATCAACGGGCCGACCGGGGGGGCCACACACCCGCTGTGTTGCACGCATAGGTTGCGCAGCCCGCATCGAACCCGAAGTCGAACACCTTGCGCGGCACGCAGGGCGCACCCTGCACCACATTTCTCGTGACGTTGGGGACGCAGTCTGGGGCGTCGCAGACTGCCGAAGCGGTGCCGGCGAGCGGGATCGACGCGGCAGCGAGTCCACAAGC
>JAVRPG010000423.1:0-13040 GCA_032162325.1 Mycobacterium sp.
AGCACCGCGGGATGGCGATAGTGGATGCCGGTGACGAGCGTGCCGAGCCGCAGCCGCTTGGTGGCCTGCGCCAGCGCGGTCAGGGTCGTCCAACCCTCCAGGCACGGTCCGGAGGAGTCGGAGAAGATCGGATAGAAATGATCGAAGGTCCAGCCAGACTCGAAGACGTCGATGTCGTCGGCTGCCTGCCAGACGGCGAGCATGTCGGACCACGTGGTGTTTTGCGGGGATGTTTTGAAAGCGAATCTCACTGCGTCGAGCCTAGTCCCACTTTCCTGAATGCCCACTGTGGGCGGCGCCAGCTCTCGGACGGCTCAGGCCTCGTCGACGATGTGGGCGACTGCGGCGAGGCCGTCTTCCGTGCCGATCACGACCAATACGTCTCCGGAGCGGAGGATCTCTGCGGGCCCAGGTGAGGTGAGAACTTGATCCTCGCGAACGATCGCAATCCTCGACGAGTCGGCGGCGGCGCGGGGGCAATCGAGGGATGCCGGGTCAATCTGGCTCACCGTACTCGTTGAACCAGTAGGCGAGCTTGCCGCGGCGACTCACCGCACGGAGCCTCCGTTCCGCTGCCGCGCGCGTCTTGGTGGTGGTGACGATGAGCAGTTCGTCACCTGCCGCGATATGCGTCTCCGGCTGGGGGACGAACGTGTGGCCATCCCGGATGATGAGGGTGATAACGCAAGGGTCGGGTAACCGCAGTTCGAGGACTGTGACGTTGTGCAACCGGGACGGTGCCTGCACGGTCATCGTCAAGAGCTCGGCCTCCAGGATGTCCAGGGGAGCCGATTCCACCTGAATCTCTCGGGTGGCCTCCTTCGGAATCAGTCCCAACCGGTGGGCGATCGGGCGCAGGCTCGGACCCTGAACCAGGGTGAATACCACCACCAGGATGAACACGATGTTGAGTAGGCGGCCGCTGTCGGGGACACCCTCGACGATCGGGAAGGTCGCCAGCACGATCGGGACGGCGCCCCGCAGACCGGCCCAGGACAGGAAAACCTGCTCGCGCCACGGCACCCGGAATCCGGCGAGGGAGAGGATGACGGACAGCGGCCGGGCGACCAACAGCAGGACGAATCCGACCACGATCCCCGGCACCAACTCGCCGGGCAGATCGCTGGGGTCGACGAGCAGGCCGAGGAGGACGAACAGGCCGATCTGTGCGAGCCAGCCGAGCCCCTCCGCGAAGGACCGGGTGGCCGAGCGGTGAGGTAGTCCGGAATTGGCGAGCACGACCGCGGCCAGATACGCGGCGAGGAAACCGCTGGCGTGGGCGGAGCCGGCCGCGGCGAACGCGACCATGCCCAGTCCGAACGTCGCGAGTGGATACAGGCCGGAGGCCGGAAGGGCGATGCGGCGCAGGGCGATTGCGCCGAGCAGTCCGCAACCCAACCCGATCGCGGCGCCGACAACCAACTCGTAGACCAACTCGGCGAGCGCGTGCACCGGGGACAGCTCCAGCGGCGTCGCGCTGAACATCAGGACGAGGATGACGGCCGTGGCGTCGTTGAATCCGGACTCCGCCTCGAGCAGGCCTGCGACGCGGCGGGGCAGGGGCACAACGCGTAGCACCGAAAACACCGCGGCTGCGTCGGTGGAGGACACGACGGCGCCGAGCAGGAGCGCCAGTTGCCAGTCGATCCCGAGCAGCAGGTTCGCCCCCACAGCCGTGACCACCATGCTGACCGCAACTCCCAGGGTGGCTAATACGCCTGCGGGGGCCAACACCCTTCGCACGTCGGCGAACCGCGTCGTCAGGCCGCCTTCGATGAGGATGATAGCCAAAGCCACCGTGCCGAGATGATCGGCGAGCAGGTAGTTGTCGAACTGAAGTCCCAGCCCGTCTTCGCCGACGATGACGCCTACGCCCAGGAATAGCAGCAGGCTCGGCAACCCCACTCGGCTGGCCGCCCGGGTGGCGACGATGCTGGCGAGTAGCACGAGCCCACCGGCGAGCAGCACGAGGTACAGCTGCTGCAAGCTCATTTCATCCCCGTTCGGGACTGCATGGGTGGTGTGACGTGCAGTAAACCAGTACCACGGCGGCCGAGTGCGGTGGTCCTGCTTGTAGCAGCACAGGACGTCGCCGTATGGGTCAGGATGAGTTCGTGTTCCGAGTCAGAAGGCGATCCGCAGAGGGGTCGAACCGCGCTGACGAGCGGCAGATGATGCGCGTCGGCATCGCCGGCGCGGGGGCGGTCGGCCGGTCCGTCGCCCAGGAACTACTCGACTATGGCCACAAGGTCTTGCTGATCGAGCACAACGTCCGTTACTACGAACCGCACACGGTTCCCGGTGCCGAGTGGTTGTTGGCGGACGCGTGCGAGCTCTCCTCGCTCGAAGAGTCCGGAATTCAGATGTGCGACGTGGTGATCGCCGCGACCGGTGATGACAAGGTGAACCTCACGGCGGCGCTGTTGGCCAAGACCGAGTTCGGGGTGGCCAGGGTGGTGGCACGGGTGAACGACATGCGCAATGAATGGCTGTTCACGGAAGCGTGGGGCGTCGATGTCGCGGTCTCCACACCACGCGCCATGGTGGCGTCGATCGAGGGTGCCATCGATATCGGCCACCTTGTGCGATTGATGGAACTGCGGCAGGGCCAAGTGAGTTTGGCCAAACTGACGCTGCCCGAGGACAACCCACTCGTCGGTCAGCGGGTGCGCGACCTCGCCTTGCCCGAGAACACCGCACTGGCCATCATGATTCGCGACGGCGGGCTCATCCTCCCGCGCCCGGACGACGTAATCGAGGGGGGCGACGAGATGTTGTTCTTCGCCGGTGGTGCCGTCGAGAACCAGGCCCGAGCCCTTGTGCACGGCGCCACGACACCGCTTCGTGATTCGGACCGCCCGACCCCTTGATCAATTCGCATCGCACCGGCTTCGGACCGATGAGTTTTTCTGGGCCGGGTAGTCAGTAACGACATGATCGACTTGACCCCGGCGTGTAAACGCTCAGCCGACGTATTGATGAACGTGACCGACGAGCAGCTCAACGGCCCAACTCCCTGCGAGAAGCTCAGCCTGAGAGATCTCGTGGCGCATGTGGGAGGGCTGGCGCTGGCTTTCACCGCGGCCGCGCGCAAGGAGTTCGGCGAGCTGACGGACACCCCGCCCGTCGAGGGCGTGCCGCTGGACGAGGACTGGCGCACCGCATTCCCGGCGCGGCTCGCGGAGCTGGCTGCGGCATGGCGGGAGCCGGCGGCGTGGGAGGGGATGTCGCGCGCCGGTGGTGTCGACTTTCCGGGCGAGGTGGCCGGGATCGTCGCGCTGACCGAGGTGGTCATCCACGGCTGGGATGTGGCGGCCGCGACCGGGCAGGACTACGACATCGACCCGGGCACCCTGGACGCGGTGCTGCCGCACGTGACCGCGATCGCCGTCGAGGGTCCGGTCGAGGGGCTGTTCGGGCCTGCGGTGCCTGTCGCCGATGAGGCGCCGGCGCTGGACCGGGTCATTGCGCTGAGCGGACGCCACCCCGGCTGGGGCGGCGGCGTGGGTTGATTCGTCGAGCGCCGGACAACTGCACGGAGGTTTTCACCCGGGGCAGACTGGGGACATGGACCCGGTAATCGCCTTGCGCCAGATCGCGTACTACAAAGACCGGGCGCGCGAGGACCCGCGCCGCGTCATGGCTTACCGCAATGCCGCCGACATCGTCGAGGGGCTGACCGAGGCTGAGCGGGAACGGCACGGTGCATCCAACAGCTGGCAGTCGCTGCCCGGCATCGGACCCAAGACCGCCAAGGTCATCGCCCAGGCGTGGGCCGGGCGCGAGCCGGACGCACTTGTCGAACTGCGCTCGGCGGCAAAGGATCTCGGCGGCGGTGACATCCGAGCCGCGCTGCGCGGGGACCTGCACGTGCACTCGAATTGGTCAGACGGCTCGGCGCCGATCGAGGAGATGCTGCTCGCAGCAAGGGAATTGGGCCACGAGTACTGCGCGTTGACGGACCACTCGCCGCGCCTCAAGGTCGCCAACGGACTCTCGCCCGAGCGGTTACGCAAGCAGTTGGACGTCCTCGACGAGCTGCGGGACGCGGTCGCGCCGATGCGGATCCTGACCGGCATCGAGGTCGACATTCTCGAGGACGGATCGCTGGATCAGGAGCCCGAGCTTCTGGAGCGCCTCGACGTGGTGGTGGCAAGCGTGCATTCCAAGCTGTCGATGGATGCGCCCTCGATGACGCGTCGAATGATCAAGGCCGTGCAGAATCCCTACGCCGATGTGCTCGGGCACTGCACCGGCCGCCTCGTCACCGGCAACCGCGGCATCCGTCCCGAATCGAAATTCGATGCGGAGAAGGTGTTCGCCGCATGCCGCGACAACGGCACCGCCGTGGAGATCAACTCGCGCCCGGAACGTCGGGATCCGCCGACCCGGCTGCTGAACCTGGCACTGGAGATCGGTTGCCTGTTCTCCATCGACACCGACTCCCACGCACCGGGCCAGTTGGAATTCCTCGGCTACGGCGCCCAGCGCGCGCTCGACGCGGGCGTGCCGATCGAACGGATCGTCAACACCTGGCCGGCCGAGAAGCTGCTGGAGTGGACGACGGCCTAGTCCGGCAGATGCGGCATCTCCAGTCCGGGGTCGCGCCCGAGCAGTACCCCGCGGGTCAACGCGGTATTGCCGTAGCGCTGCCGCACTTTGTCGACCGCATCATCGATCGCGACAGTGTCCGCGTGTTCCTCGAACGGCAGCTCCAGCTGTTGCGCGCCTTCCCTGTCGATGTTGGAGACCGCGAACCCGACCAGCGTCAGGCCGCGCTCGGCGATCAGGGGAGCGGCCGCAGCGACCAGGCCGCGGGCGGTGTCGAGAATCGCGTCTGTCGATGCCGTCGCGCGAGGCATCGTGTGTGACCGTGTGGCGCTGCTGAAGTCGTCAAACCGCAACCGCAGCACCACTGTTCGGCCGGTACGGTCCGCCTTGCGCATCCGCCGGGTGATCCGGTCGACAAGATTGACGACGACGGCGTCGACCTCCGCCGCCGACATCATGTTGCCAGCCCGGCCCAACGCCCGCTGGGCGCCGACCGACCGGCGCCGCACACCCGTCACGACTCGGCGTCGATCGATGTTGCGGGACAACGCAAATAGCTGACGGCCCATCGCCCCACCGACCATCGACGCGAGTGTGGACTCGCTGAGCTCGGCGACATCGGCGACCGTCTCAATGCCATGCGTATGCAGCTTCTCCGCCGTCTTCACGCCGACGCCCCAGAGGCGGCGCACCGGCAGCGGATGCAGGAATGCGAGTTCACGGTCCGGGGGCACCAGCAGCAAGCCGTCGGGCTTGGCCTCCTGGCTGGCCACCTTGGCCAAAAACTTGGTGCGCGCAATGCCAACAGTGATCGGGAGGCCCACGCGGTCGCGGACCTGCGCACGTAGCCGGGCGGCGATCTCGACCGGAGTGCCCGACACCCGCCACAGCCCCGACACATCGAGAAACGCCTCGTCCACCGACAGCGGCTCCACCACGGGCGTGGTGTCGTGGAACACCTCGAACACGGCATCGCTGGCTTGCGAATACGCCGACATCCGCGGCGGCACCACGATCGCGTTCGGACACAGCCGGCGGGCCTGGCGTCCACCCATCGCGGTACGGACTCCGTATGCCTTCGCCTCGTAACTGGCGGCCAGCACGACACCGCCGCCGACGATCACCGGCCGGCCCCGCAGGGTTGGGTCGTCGCGCTGCTCGACCGATGCGTAGAACGAATCGAGGTCAGCGTGCAGGATAGCCGGCGGCTGAGCCGCCGAATCGGATCCCGCCCCGGACACGAACATATGTTTCCTAGGGTCGATCTGATCCTGTCCGCGATGTAGCGGACGAGCGTCGTCCGCTGGGATCTGTGACTGCACCACGGCCTTACCTTGGGTGTCTCCGACGTAGGAGCTTTAGTTTTGGGACCGAGCAGCCGCGGCTTGAGTCGCAGCTGTAATCCCTCCAAGGAACTGTCTCATTGCCGACCGACAACGCGCATTTCAGGCACACGCGCGGGGTGAGACGAGAAATGAGACACCGCGACCTGGCCGATCGAAAGAGGTGGTGGCGCACGAGATGGTGTCTCGTTTGTCTAGAAACGAGACAGGCTGGCGACCCACGGGCTCGGATATCGGCGCACCACACCACGGTCTGCGGAGACCGATGCGATGTCGACGAATTGATCGATTGGTCCGCGGCGCTGGCTTTCGTCTGTATCGACGAACCCCCAGGAGTCGCCACGCGTTTCGTGAAGGCTTCCATCGCCAGCCCACTTCCGCTGGTGAGCGCCGGCGTTGGGCTAGCCGACGGGTACGTATCTGCGTTGCTCGTCAGCGACGCGGACAAGGAGCAGTACGCAAACACACGGGATCGATCGGCGCCGCCGGTCGTTTCGTCGCTCGCGATGACCAATTGTGTGATCGCATCATTGATGGCCTACCGAGGATTTAGGTACCTCATCGATGATCGGTCAGAGCCGACAGCGAGCACCATCTCACTTTTTAGATCCAGACCGAACCCAAGGCACCGCTAATACCGGAATGGAAGGAGTTGCGAGTTGCCGCACTCTGACGAGTACGACTCGAGCGCCATTGCCAGGGCCAACGCGCGGGCCTGGGATGCGGAGGTTGCCAAAGGTCACTGGGCGACCGTGCCCCTCACCGACGACGAATTCCGCGACGCTGCGCGGGATGGTTTTCCAGTGTCGGTGACAGGATCTCGGCCCGTCCCCGCCAGTTGGCTCGGCGACCTCGCGGGCCAGCGGGTGCTCTGCATCGCCTGCGGTGGTGGACAACAGACCGTGCTCCTCGCTGGGCACGGCGCCACCGTCACCTCATTGGAGAATTCCGCGCAGCAGCTTCAACGCGACATCGACACCTGCGCGAAATTCGGTCTCGAGCTGAGCGCCGTCGAAGGTTCGATGGACGACATGCATTCGTTGTCAGCGTCGACGTTTGACATTGTGGTGCTAGGCATGGGAGCCCAGTTCGTGGCCGATCTTCGACCGGTGTTCGCGCACATACGTCGCATCCTCACCGCCGATGGCTTCTTCATCGGCGGATTCATCAACCCGGTCTGCTACGTATTCGACTGGAAGGCTCAGACAGACAACAAGCTCGAGGTCCGGCACAAGGTGCCTTACTCCGATCTGACATCCCTGCCCGAGGACGAACGGCTCACTCTGTTCGGGCGAGACGCTCCATTGGAGTTCGGGCATAGCCTTGAAGAGATCATCGGTGGCCTGTCAGCCGAGGGCCTCTGTATCAACGGCTACCTCGAAGAGTTCGACGCACGTGAACAGATGGGCGAATATTTTCCGAGCTATTTCGCCGTGCGTGCCAGCTAAGCGGCGCGCCGATACATGAGCCCGGACTGACTGCGGTCGTCCCGTCGATCACCTCGGTGGCCACGACAGCGCACCAGACTCCCGGCCACGCCCGACACCGCCACCACCGTGACGAAGCCATCACGCGCTCACGCGTTCGCCAGGCAAGACGGTGCCGGGCGGCTCTGCGGACGTCAACTCGCCCAGCGAGCATCGAAATCGGGATGATCGGCGTAGACCATGGCCAGCCGCCCGAGAACGGGCTGCTTCGCGTGGACGTCGCCATCTTCACCTTGTGCGAAGTTCCAATTGACACCCCGTAGCGCATCATCGACGAGCCGGCGCTTGAACGCCGTCTCACGCAGACCACGCGTCGACAGACCACGCGTCGACCCTGCGCTCCGGTGCATTGAGCTCAGCGCCACCCGCTCGTCTTCTGCTATTCGAGCAAGAACGAAACTCACGACGTTCATCTCGCCATTGTGTCGTGGCACGGCGCGCCCTGTCCCCCCATGTGCGATGCGGGGTCTGCACGCATCGCAGTCAGCGGCTGCGGCATCAGCCGAGACAAGATCTGATCGACCTCGTTTCCCTAGAAACGAGACAGCCCATCACCACCTGTTGGTGTGGTGTATCCGTCTTCGGTGTCGGTGAATGCGGTCGACGTCGGTGGACTAGGTGTGCGACGGTCGACCCATGTCATGGGATGCTCCAGAACCGTGCTGGCAGTTCCTGGTCGGGGATGACCCGCCGGGTGATCTTCCCGCCGCGTGGGCGTCGGCCACTCGCGCAGTCACCCGCGACCTTGGCTGTCGTCAGCATGGTCGGAGCATCGGCTTTGACAACGTGATGTGGAAGATTGCGGCCGACGACGGGTCCGTGTGTGTGGGCTTCGCGCTGGCCGATGACGCCGACGTCGGCGCCTATCAGCGGTGCAACAGCTATCGTCTGGACACCACCGCGGCACAGGCGACGGTGTGGATGGCCGACGACGTTCAGTACGAACTAACTGGCTATGAGTTCGTGCAATGGCCAATCGCGGGCCGCCGCATCCTGGTGCCGCCGCTCGCGGATGCCCAGTGGGCCAAACAGCATCTCGCACGCGCCACTATGGCTCTGCCCAACGGCTACTGCGGCCTGCCGCTACAGCAGAGTTGTCCGCACGCCAACGCCTGACCTGTCCCGTATTCATCACCACGCCCGAGTTTTTGCCACAGCATCGCGAACAACTCGAATTGACCCGCGGCATCATTGAACGAGCTCGCCATCGCGGGCAGCTCCGCGTCGCGGAAATGAACCAGCAGACTGCCGATAACTTGCTCACGATCATCACCCCGCTCGAAAAACCGCAGGTAGCAACAGATTCGGACGGCTCTGATGCGGGCTGACAACACCCAACACCTACAGAAAGCTGCCGCGGCCCGAAGCGAACGCACACGACGGAGAGCGATCGAGACCCTGGACAGGTTGCAACGTGACGACGCGCCAGTCACCGTTGCCGGCCTGGCACGCGCTGCCGGTGTTGCCCGCTCCTGGATCTACACCCAGCCGGACTTGCTGGCCCGGATCACCACCGAACGCCCAGACACGCGGCCCGCAACCACCGACCGCAAAGGCGCCAGCGACGAATCCTGGCAGCGACGCATCGAGCTGGCCCACCAACGGATCAAGCAACTATCCGAAGAGAACCGGCAACTGCGAGACCAACTCGCCATCGCACACGGTCAACGCCGAGCCGAACAGATCACCGCGTCAAAGACACCGTCTATGACACAAGCCCCCAGCGCGCTCATGACTGATACGGACTAGGGGGACTCAGGGGAACATATGTTCGCATCGGGGTCCGACAACTACGCGATGTCTCCGTAGATGGTGGTGATCCAGATGTGCACGAGGGTGTCGAGCACGTGATCCTCAGGCACGGCCGGGCGCTCGTCGGCGAAGGCCGCCATGAGCACCCGTTCGTTCATCAGGTTCAGCGCCGTCGCCAGATCGTGAGCAGGCAGCGTCACCGGGGCCTCGCCGCGGGCCCGCTCGACCTCGATGATCTCGGCGATGTTGTCGATCCACTTCTGCATGAACCGCGACCACAGCTCGGCGGCCTCGGGAATCGTCGCCCTCGCCTCGTATCCGGCTCGAGACACTCCCTTATGCGCGCCGAACCCTGCAAAGAAGACGTTGATACCAGTCCGCCAGAAGGCGTGCCGATCCTTCAGGGGTTGCGCGGAAATCCCGGCCAGCGCTGAGTCGGCCTCGACGATGACGCGCTCGATCAGCGTCATCAGCACCGCATCCTTCGACGGGAAGTAGAAGTAGAAGGTCGGACGTGAGATCCCGGCGCCTTTCGCCAGGTCGTCGACGGAGATTTCGTGGATGGGCCGCTCATCGAGCAGTCGGGTAGCGGTCTCGAGAATGGCCAGCTCACGGTCATCACCCGACGGCCGGGCGACGCGACGACCACGCGCGGCGCGGGGCTGGCTAGCGGTGGTCACGGCGATGACTTTACAGCACGTCAAATTTCCCGACAGGGTGTTGACCTATTCGACACAGTGTTGATAGCTTTACACCATGACCGAATTTGTCGACGTCGTCATCGTGGGAGCTGGCATCTCCGGCATCAGCGCGGCCTGGCACCTGCAGGACCGCTGCCCGTCGAAGAGCTACATGATTCTGGAGCGCCGCGAGAACCTCGGCGGGACATGGGACCTGTTCAAGTACCCGGGTCTCCGCTCCGACTCCGATATGTACACGCTCGGATTCCGGTTCAAGCCATGGGCGTCAGAGCAGTCGATCGTCGATGGCCCGTCGATCCTGAATTACCTGAAGGAAGCGGCCGCCGAAAACGGCATCGACAAGCACATGCGTTTCGGACACAAGGTGCAGGCGGCCAACTGGTCGGACGCCGACAACTGGTGGGAGCTGACGGTCGACCGCGGAGGTGAGCCAACTCAGATCAACTGCGGCTTTCTCCTCGCCTGCAGCGGCTACTACAACTACGACGAGGGCTACAGCCCCGAGTTCGCGGGCCGCGACGACTTCGGTGGCACCATCGTCCACCCGCAGCACTGGCCGGAGGATCTCGATTACGAGGGCAAGAAGGTCGTCGTCATCGGTAGCGGTGCCACGGCGGTTACGCTGATCCCCGCGCTGATCGATTCGGGCGCGGGCCACGTCACGATGTTGCAGCGCTCGCCCACCTACATAGCACCGCAGCCCGATAAGGACCCCTTTGCCGCGCGGATAAACAGGATGCTGCCGACGAAGGCCGCCTACACCGCTACTCGGTGGAAGGCCATCGCCCGCAGCACGTTCCATTACCAGCTCGCCAGGAAGTTCCCGAATTTCTTCCGCAAGGCGTTGCGCACTATGGCCGAGCGCCTGCTCCCGGAGGGCTTTGACTTCGACAAGCACTTCAACCCGTCCTACAAGCCGTGGGACCAGCGGCTGTGTGTGGCGCCGAGGGGTGACCTGTTCAAGGCCATCCGCAAGGGCACGGCAGACGTCGTCACCGACACAATCGAGCGGTTCACCGAGAACGGAATCAAGCTCGCGTCTGGTGAGGAGCTCAAGGCCGACATCATCGTCACCGCAACGGGTTTGAATATGCAACTGTTCGGCGGTGCCGACATCCAGCGCAACGGCGAGACATTGCCGCTGACCGACATGATGGCCTTCAAGGGCATGATGCTCACCGGCCTGCCGAACATGGCCTTCACTGTTGGCTACACCAATGCGTCGTGGACTCTGAAGGCTGATTTGGTGTCCGAGTTCGTCTGCCGCGTCATCAATTACATGGACGCCAACGGCTACCGGCAAGTGGAGCCGCAGCACCCGGGCGATACGGTGGAAGAGCGGCCGATCATGGAATTCACCCCGGGCTACGTGCTGCGCGTCCTCGACCAGCTGCCGAAGGGCGGTGCGGTGACGCCGTGGCGGCTCAAGCAGAACTACTTCCTCGACATCCAGATGATCCGGCGCGGCAAGGTCGACGACGAGGCGCTGGCGTTCACGAAACACCGTGCGCCGGTGACGGCTTCGGCCTAGTTCGTCAGCCGCATTCGCCACCGGCGCCGGTCAGTCAGCACGCGACGTCGACGTAGACCGTCTTGTCGGTGACGGTGGTGACCAAGTCATCCTGCGCCCCAGGCGCACCGGAATCGGTTCGGGAGTAGGTCTGGCCGGGTCGGACCGCACTGCTGGTGCAGTTACTCAGTGGTGCCGTGCCAACCTTGTTCACGATGACCTGGTAGCCGTCGGCCTGTAGCTGGCTGACCGTCTGGTCCACCGGACCGGGGCCTGCCGGGGCCGCGTTGGCAACGCCCGCCAGTACCAAAGCGGCAGAGGCCAATGCCACGGCTGAGATTGCCACTGTCGCAAATGACTTCGGTGTATTGACATTCAAATGTTGAGTGGTGCTCATGACGCGCTCCTTTGCGCTGGTGGCGACGATGCTCGTCGCGATGACATAAGCCTCATCGAGTTGACAACTCGTGGCGTGAGTAGGGGCCTACCTGTTTATGAAGTGCGCGTTACTCGTTACCCGTGCCGCCCTCTCTGCGGTGGCGACGCCGACTCGCGCGAGGATCTGGCCTAGCGGCCGACGACGACGATGCCGTCGTCGTCGCTGTAGGCGATGTGGCCCGGGACGAAAACCACTCCACCGAACTCGACGGCGACATCACGCTGCCCGTCGCCGGTCTTGGTGCCCTTGCGTGGGTTGGTGCCGAGTGCCTTGATACCGATGTCGAGCGTGCGCAGTGTCGCCGCGTCGCGGACCGCGCCATTGATGATGAGCCCGGCCCAGCCGTTGTCGACTCCAAGGCCGGCAATGACGTCGCCGACGAGCGCGGCGTGCAGCGAGCCGTCGCCGTCGATCACCAGCACCCCGCCGTTGCCCGGCTCCGACAGCACCGACTTGAGCAGCGCGTTGTCCTGGAAGCACCGCACGGTGGTGATCGGCCCCGCGAACTGCGACCGGCCACCGTACTGGCCGAATTGCAGGTCGCAGCTGCGGACGTCGGGGCCGATCTCATCGACCAGGTCAGCGGTGGGGCGGGGCTCGATGGTCACCGATCGATGCTAGCGATGACGACGTCGTGGACGAACTGGGCCAGCCCGGGCTCGACATCGTTGTAGTACCGGGTGAACCGTTCGTCGGCCAGATACATCTCCACCACATTGCGGTGCATCTCGGCGGTGCATCTCGTCGCCGCAGTCGTAGAACCGCTCGATCGATGCGCGGTGCCGGGCCGCGAGGTCGTTGGCTTGCGCAGAGCCGGGTGCGACTCCGTTGCGCTTGGCCTGCGCGAGCGCGTCGAGCAGAGCGTCGCCCTCGGGTTTGATCGCGATCCAGTCCTGCTTGCTGAACCGCGAAACCCGATGCTGTGACTGCTTCCACGCGTCCGTCTCGCCCCAGCGTTCTTCGGCCTCCACGGCGTACTCCTCACTGAATGCGGTCGTGCCGAATATCTCGACCTGTTCCTCTGCGGTCAGCTGAATGCCTTTGCGGTGTGCGTTCATCAGTTCCTCCACTGCTTTGATGGTCTGCTGCAGCCGCTCGGCCTGCTCCAACAGCAACGTGTGCTGCCGCTGCAGGTGTTCGAGCACATCCGCGCTCGATTCGTCGAGAAGGACGCGGATCTTGTCGAGCGGCATCCCGACCGACCTGTACACCAGCACAAGGTGCAGCCGCTCGATGTCGGCGTCGATGTAGCCGCGG
>JAVRPG010000424.1:0-3009 GCA_032162325.1 Mycobacterium sp.
AAAACCTCCCCCCGGTGTTCCATGGGATGCCGGGGGTGGGGCGATATACGAAAGCGGAGGCACTTACCCTACCTCATAGCCTTCTTTCAGATATTCGCGCAGATACGCCGCCAGAACGAGGGCGTGATTGTGGGCGCTATCGTGCGCGGCGTAGAGCAACGTCACGGAACCGAGCTTCAACAAATCAGTGAGCCGTGCGACAGCCTCATCATTGAGCGCCAGTTCAGCGTGGTAGCGTCGGCCGAACTCCGCCCAACGCGCCGGGTCGTGGCCGAACCATCGGCGTAACTCCGGGCTCGGCGCGATCTCCTTCAGCCAGAGCGTCAACGCTATGCTCTCCTTGCGCAGGCCGCGCGGCCACAGCCGGTCCACCAGCACCCGCTGACCGTCGTCGGGACCGGGTTCGTCGTACACCCGCGCAACCCCGATGCCGGAACCGCGACTCATGCCGTGGAATCGTAGAACGATGCACGTCGATCGGGTCGCAGAACTTCAACGCTGGCAGGACTCCGGCGCAGTTTGGGAGGTGATCTCCCGGAAGGGCGGCCGGGTGACGGTGGCACTGTTGCGCTGCGACGGCGGCGAGGAGGTCGACCGGTTCACGTCGGACGACCCGCAGCTGCTGTCGTTCATCGGCGACCGGGTGACCAGCGAGGAGTGACGGTGGAGTTGGGGAAGCTGACCTTCGTACCGGCGAGCGAGACGCCCGAGCTCGTCGCCGAACCTGTGCGGCCACACCTGCAAGACGGGCTGTGGGTCAGTGAGATCGACCCCGGCCTCGCCGACACCGCGGCGTTTTGCGAGCACTACGGCATCGGTCTGGACATCTCGGCCAACTGCGTCGTGGTCGAGGCGCGCCGCGCCGAGCGGACCTGGAAGGCGGCGTGCCTCGTGCTGGCGACCACCCGTGCCGACGTCAATGGTGTGGTCCGCAAACACCTTGGTGCCCGCAAGATTTCGTTCGCACCGATGGACACCGCCGTTTCCCTCACGGGGATGGAGTACGGCGGCATCACTCCCGTCGGTTTGCCCGTACATCGAACAGCAGCAACGGCCAGACTAAAGCGGCCCGCTCCGCGGGCCGAGGAACGGGATCGGCTTCCTCCCGGCCGTGAACGGCCGGGCTTCCGCCGAAGAAGGTCAGGTGAATGTGATGGATCAAGACCGCGTGCTCATCGGAAGCGGCATTCGCAGTTCGAAACTGCTGGCCGGCGCGGACGTGCTGGCGTCGCTGCCGAACAGCGAGGTGCTGGCGATCACCAAGGCGGGGTAGAAATGCCCTGAACACGTCCGTGACCGGGCCATCTGTTCCCGCGAGCTTCGGCGCAGCCGACCCGAAGGCGGTTGCCGATGCTATCGCCGAGATTGACAACAAGGCTGCGAATCAGCCGGCACGACAGCCAATCGACAGCCCTGGCGTCGAAATGGGTGATAGCAACTAAAACGAATAGTCGACGCCACCGCGCCGTCTTCCAGACAAGGCCGATAGCTAGCTCATCGTCACAACGTCAGTCGGACATGTTGACGCGCGCCACATCATGCGTCGTGGTCCGTTGAGACCGCTAGGTATGGCGGCCGCTCGGCGGAAGCTATCTCGACGATCGCCGCAGCGGCCTTGACCGGATCGCCGGGCTGGGCGTGGTTGACGTCGGTGACGTGTTGCCTGGTGGCTCCCGCGGTGTCGGCGTAGTCGTCGATGACCCTGCCTTCGATGCTCAGGCTGGAGGCATCGAGGAAGTCGGTGCGGAAGTAGCCAGGCTCCACGATGATGGCGTCGATGCCGAGTGGGCCGACCTCGCGCGCAAGCGCTTCCGAGAAACCCTCGACTGCGAATTTGGTGGCGCAGTAGATACCCCACCCGGCCGAGCCGATGAAGCCACCGATCGAGGACAGGTTGATGATGCGGCCCGACCGCTGTGCCCGCAGCGTCGGGAGCACCGCACGCAGCACGTTGAGGATTCCAAGACGTTGGTGTCGAAGTCGGGGAACCGGGCCACGATGGCCTGCGGATCGCGGGCGGTCGCGACGACCGAATGCCCTGCAGCAAGCCACCAAAACCCCACGAGCAAAAAACTGACGATATGACCGGCAGGTAAATTCTCGCCAAGTCAGAGAACTCACAGAAGGGATCCAGTAACGCCGAAGGTGCGCACGCAACGATCCCGAAATGAACACGAATCGAACGCGGACGAAGCGTCGCGGGGTGAAATTGGTAGGAGCGGTGCTGGCGGGAGCAGCGGTGGTAGTCGCGGGCGCGTTGACCGTGGCGTTTGATGGCGGTGGCTCAGGGCATGCCAACGTGCTGGCCGGTTCCGGCGATGCGCCCACGAACACGGTCTTCATTCAGCCAACAGTTTCGGGCATGACCATGGGTGCGACGGCATCGCCTCCTTCGACGCCGGCGTCGACGCCTGCCGTGACGTATGCGAAGCCAGCCCTCAAGGCGGGGTCCTAATGCGCAGGACACGATCTGTGCTGGGGGTGAGCGTCACTGCCGCTGCCGGCGCAGCGCTGGCCCTGGCGGGAAGCGGTGTGGCCGTGGCCGGTTCGTCCCCAGACGTGACGGGACAGAAGTACTCCGACGCGCAGAGTGCGATAAGCGGCGCCGGTTTCACGCCGATCGTGGAGTCGATCGTCGGCGACCAGAAGGCACGGCCGGACTGCGTCGTCACCCGGACGGAGAAACGGACCGTGCCGCCACCGGAAAACAGCAGTGGCTCTGCGACGACCCAGTTGCTGGTGTCGCTGAACTGCGATGCGGGAGTCGCGTCGGCCGCCAAGCCCGGTAATTCGGCCGCAAGCCCCGAAGGCAAGGCCGCCGCCAAGGCCGCCGCCTCTGCATCTAGCGGTTCGGGCGGCTAAGCGCCTGCCGCCGAACGAGGCTGATGAAGTACTCGGCGGCAGCATCGACACCCGCGTGATCCTCGGTGGCTACCAGGTCGAGGAGCAGGCCACGCATGACCGCCAGCCCGAGGCGCACCAGCGCGGGATCGGCCGTCGCATCCTCGG
>JAVRPG010000425.1:0-5297 GCA_032162325.1 Mycobacterium sp.
GTAGGAGCTGTAGAACAGCGGATCGCCCTCGGCCAGCAGGGCCACGTTGCGGCCGGCGTCGAGGTGCGCGGCGATGCGGTCGGCGGACTCGCGGTAGAAGTCCTCCATCGCACCGGCGTAGCCGCCAGGATGGTCGGTGGTCTCGGTGGTGACCGGGTAGACCAGGTGCTCCTCGATCTGACCCGGCCGGAGGTACGGTTCGGCGATCCCGCGCCCGATGCTTCGGCCGTGCCGGGCGCTGTGGTAGGCGACCACGTCAGCCTCGGCGATCACCCTGGCCGCCTTGACCGTAACCAACTCGGGATCACCGGGCCCGAGCCCGACACCCCAGAGCGTGCCCCCGCTCATTCCCGATCACTCGCGATCGCGTTTACGGCGGCGGCGGCCATCGCGCTGCCACCGCGGCGGCCCTGGACCACCAGATACGCCATGCCCCTGGGCCGGTTGATCAGCTCCTGCTTCGAATGCGCCGAACCGACGAACCCGACGGGGCCGCCCAGCACGGCGGCCGGGGTCGGGGCGCCGTCGTCGACGAGCTCCAGAAGCCGGAACAACGCGGTCGGCGCGTTGCCGATGGCCAGTACGGCACCACCGAGCCGGTCCGCCCACAGGTCCACCGCGGCCGCCGATCGCGTCGTGCCGGTGCGGTCGGCCAGATCTGCCGCTCTGGTATCGGCGACCAGCGACATCACCTCGTTGTCGGCAGGCAGCCGGGACTTCGTGATTCCCGCGGCCACCATCGAGGAATCGCACAACACAGGCGCGCCGGCCACGAGTGCGGCGTGGGTCTTGGCGACGACGTCGTCGCTGAACGCGACGTGTTCGGCTACGTCGACTTGCCCGCAGGTGTGGATCAGCCGCACCACCACCCGCGCGACGTCGTGCGGGAACCGCGACAGGTCCGCCTCGGCGCGGATCGTCGCGAACGACTGCCGATAGATCTCGGCCGCGTCGCGGATGTAGTCGAGCACCCGCTCACCCTACGGGTGCGGCGCGCAGCCGGTATCCGTCTCCGGTTGCCACCAGCACCTCACCGACGGGTGGGCTGCCACACGCCCGTTCGCAGCCGACGAAGTGACGGTGTCCATCGGCGGGCTCGTCGAGCGCCGCTGTGGCGGCCGCGCGAACGTCGGCGGCCGAATGCTCGCAGCCGGGGCTGCCCGTACACGCGCTGACCGTCAGCCAGGGCGAGTTCCCGTCGAACACCAATCCCATCGGTGCCAGCACACGTAACGCCGCATCGGCCACACCCTCGTCGAGGTCGCAGACCAGCAGCGAGCGCCACGGCGTGATCACCAGCGGTGCGCCGATCGCCGCGAGGTACTCGGCGACCCTGGCCGCCAGCACGCCCAGCGGCACCGCGGCTCCAAGGGCCACGCGCTCGTCGTCCTGCGGCAGCCAGCCGACGGGCGGCCGGATGACCGGCGGCCAATTCGCCCCTGGCGCGGCACAGGGAGTGAATTGCTCCAACAGCGGCGTGGCGTCAGCCAGTTCCGCTACCCGCCAAGCCTTTCCGCGTGTGGCGGAAAACCGTGCGGCGACCGCGACGAGCGCTGGCACGACGTCGGGCCGCGTCAGCCGCACGCCGGTATCGCTGCCCGCCAGCAGGAGGGCGGCCGTCGCCTCGTCGAGAAAGTGTGTGCCCACATCGGCGGCGAGTCCCGAGATGTCGGCGCGTCCGTCGTCGAGACCGAACATGAACCTGCCCGGCAGCTCGGCCAATGCGGGCTCGGACTGAATCGCCTCGTCCAATTCGGTGACCAGTCCCCGGATGTCGGTTGTTCCGCCGACGCGGCCGGACAGCGGCGACGCAACGATGTTGCGCACCCGCTCATGCGACTGCGAGGGCAACAGGCCGACCGCGGCGACCATATCGGCGACCGCCGCGGTGTCGGTGATCGCCCGCAGCTGGATGTTGCCGCGTGACGTGAGTTCCATGCCCGGTGAGCCGAACCGCGTTGCGGCGTGAGCAAGTTCCTCCAACTGTCTGGCCGAGATCATGCCGCCCGGTAATCGCACTCGCGCCAGGGCGCCGTCTGCCGCGTGGTGCAGTTGCAGCGCCCCCGGGCACGCGTCGCGATCGCGGGTTCTGGCCACCAGATCACCGTACGGCGCGATGACGGGCCCGGCGACCACGTGTCGCGATGGCATTGCTAGAAGCTGTCATATCCCCAGGTACTGGCGCAATGAGGCTTTGCCAAATCTGCATGAGCAGGTAGTGGCCCAGAAATACACGTAGTTCGATACGCATGAGAATGCTAATTACCAGTCGTAAATTTCTCCCATCGGACAGCCCGGGTCACCGGTCCGGAACGTCAACTGACAAAGGGAGAATCAGAAATGTCTGAATTGCTAGCGCCATTGGGCGCCCCGCCAGAAGTGGTCGAACAGCTTGCCGACGTCACCGAGGCGGCGCCGCGCACGCCCGTCTTGATCACCGAACAGCAGGTGCTTTTCGCTACCGCCGCTGCAGTGCCGTTGCAGCCCGCGAAGATCGGCCGACGCTGGATCGAGGCGGTGCGCGCTATCGGAGGAGGCTTGCGGGCGGCAGTAGTGACGTCCAGCAACGAGGCCCGACCGAGGCGGCAGCACTACCCGGCGCGCAACGATTACCTCGAGGACTCCCGCATGGCGCGGGAGATGTTCAGGCTCTGAGCGGTGCCGCGCAACCCGTCAAACGTTGCTGGGTTGGGCGTAGCCCCGGTGCGGGGCCTCGCCATCACGGCGGGAGCTCGCACAAATCGCACGTCACCGCGGATGCCAACCCGTGCCATGAGTAGTGGGCTCGCTACCTGCGTATGGCTGCGTGAATTAACCAGATAAACAGGTACTCGTCTACGCGTGAGATGTGTACACGGCGGCGTTAATTTTCTTCCCATGGGGAGTCCGGGTCAGCCGGACATCACGGAACAAACGGTGGGAGCTACTCAAAATGATCAACATGGCAACGACATCCGGCCCCGAGATCGAGGAGAGCCGCGAGACATCGCCGGTTACCTCGGTGCCGACCTCGACCGAGACGCAAGCGCTGATCACCGAACAGCAGGTGCTCTTCAGCACGGCGGCGGCGGTGACGCTACCTCCGGCGAAAACCCGTCGGTGGAGCGACACGGTCCAGGCCGTCAGCGGAGCGCTGCGTGCGATGTTCGCAGCCTCTGAAAAGCCGCCTGCGCGACGGCATTACCCGCAGCGGCACGCCTACCTCGAGAACGCGCTGATGTCGCGCGAAATGGACAGGCTCTGACGGCGATCAGCTCGCCAGCGGGATGGGGCTGATCACGTCCGAATACAAAGAGGCGTCACCGACGACGGCGCGGCTGCGCTGGCCGTGAACGTCGACCGGGATGTCTCCGGCCAACGTGACGCGGTTGAGCCGCCGGTACTGATCGTCGTAGTCCGCGACAGCGTAGTGCTGGGTGGCGCGGTTGTCCCAGATGGCCAGATCGCCCGGCAGCCAGCTCCAGCGAACGGTGTTCTCCAGCTTGGTGACTCGGGCCTGCAGCAGACCGAATAGCGTCGCGGACTCCGCCTGGCCGAGTCCGACGAACTGCTTGATGAAGTGGCCGAGCAGCAGCACGCGCTTGCCGGTTTCGGGGTGCACCCGCACCACCGGGTGCTCGGTCTCGTAGTACTCGCGGACGAATTCCTGGCGGTACTCGCGCACTGTGTCGGTGAGTTCATCGTGCCGGCCGTCGTAGTCAGCCGCGTAGTCGTAGGTGTTGGTGTGTACCGCCCACAGATTCTCGGTCAGCGCACGCAACGGCGCGGGCAGCTGCTCAAAGGCCGCCTCGGTCGATGCCCATGCGGTGGTGCCGCCGTAGGCCGGCAGCGTAACAGCGCGCAGCAGAGACGCTTTCGGGATGCGGTCGACGAACGTCACGTCGGTGTGCCAGCTGTTGGCCTTGTCGTAGCGCGAGTCGATCGGCAGCACCGATTCGCCGTGCGACAGCGTCGGATGAGCGGTCGTCGGCGTGCCCAGTTTGCCTGCGAATGCGAGCTGGCCGTTGTCATCCAGGTCGTGCTGGTCGCGGAAGAAGATGACCTTGTGCTCCAGCAGAGCGTCGTTGATCGTCGCGACGGTCTCGGAATCGAGATCGCCGGCCAGGTTTACGCCGTCAATGCGGGCGCCGATATTCGCGCCCAGTTTCACCACATCAATGGATTCAGTCACGGCTTCATTTCCGCAGGTGTCCGGCGCGAGGTAAACCGTTTGGCTGACCGCGATCCGAACTCTCGGCCAGATGGCAAAAATGTCAAATCCGTCAACACCGGCCGCGGCTGGGCGTACCGTTCTGCCATTCGCGCGCCAGCGTCGAGGGGGTCACGGTGTCACAGAAGCGCTCATTGAACGTCGCGATCATCGGCGCTGACATGTCCGGGCTGTGCATGGCGGTCAAACTGCAGGACGCCGGCATCGACACGTTCACGATCTTCGAAAAGGCCGATGAGGTTGGCGGAACCTGGCGCGACAACACGTATCCCGGCCTGATCTGCGACGTCCCGTCTCGTTTCTACTCGTACACGTTCCGGCCCAACCCCGACTGGTCTCACCTTCTGCCTCCTGGGGCGGAGATTCAGGCCTATTTCCGTCAGGTCGCCACCGAACGCGGCATCCGTCGGCACATCAGGTTCGGCACGGATGTGACGTCCGCGCGGTATCACGATGGTCGGTGGCGGGTAGCTACGGCTGACGGTGAGGAAGTGTTCGACGTCGTCATCACGGCGACCGGCTTTCTCCGGGTACCTCGGTACCCGGACATCCCCGGGCTCGAGGCCTTCGCGGGCACGATGTTTCACTCCGCTCGTTGGGACCACTCGATCTCACTGCCCGACAAGCGAATCGGGGTCATCGGAACCGGCTCTACTGGTGTCCAGATCACCGCCGAACTCGGCGGAAACGTGCGCGAACTGAAGGTCTTTCAGCGCACGGCGCAATGGGTGTTCCCCTTCCCGAATCCGCGCTACTCGCGGCTCACCAGGGCGGTACTGCAGCGGATCCCCGCCTGGAACAGGATCGGTTACCGGTTCTGGCAAGGCGTGTACGAGAATTTGTTCGCGCGGGCGATGGTCGAACCATGCTGGCAGCGGCGATTGGTGTCAGCGATGTGCCGATGGAATCTGAATTTGTCGGTGCGCGATTCCGAACTGCGCCGCAGGCTTACGCCCGATTACCAGGCGATGTGCAAACGCATCGTGGCGGCAGGGCACTACTACCAGTCAGTGCAAAAGCCGGGCGTGCACGTGGTCGACGACGCGATCGACCACATTGAGCCGACCGGCGTCGTCACCGCTGAAGG
>JAVRPG010000426.1:0-6504 GCA_032162325.1 Mycobacterium sp.
CTGGCCGACATCGACAGGATCATGGCGTCCGCCACGCCCGTCACCGGCCCGTCCCCGGAGGGAATGTGACCGACTCCGGGCTGGCCGTAGCCTTTTTGGGCACGGGGACGATGGGTGCGCCGATGGCCCGCAACCTGCTGCGCGCCGGGTTCGGCGTGCGTGTGTGGGACCGCACGGCGGCCAAGGCCGCGAGGGTGGGCGTCGGCGCGCGCCGGGCGTCCACTCCCGCTCAAGCGGCGGAAGGCGCCGACGTGCTGATCACGATGCTCACCGACGGTGGCGCAGTCGAAGACGTGATGACCGGCTCGGACGGCGCGCTATCGACGCTTCCGGCGGACGCAGTCTGGATCCAGATGGGCACGATCGGCGTCGAATGGTCTGACCGTTTCGCCGACCTGGCGGCCGTCCATGAGGTCGCATTCGTCGACGGCCCGGTGTCGGGCAGTTCGAAGCCCGCCGAGGCGGGCGAGTTGGAGATCCTCGCCTCTGGTGTGCGGGTTGTCCGGCCCCGGGTGCAGCCGATCTTCGACGCCCTCGGGCGGCGGACGGTGTGGTTGGACCGTGTCGGTGACGGCAGCCGACTCAAGCTTGCGCTGAACAACTGGCTGGCTGTGCTCGTGGAGGGAATGGTCGAAACCCTCACTCTCGGCGAAGCGCTCGGTCTCGACCCGCGCCTCTTCCTCGCGGCGATCGCCGACGGGCCGTTGGCGTCGGAGTACGCGATGACCAAGGGCGCCGCAATGCTTGACGCCGAGTTCACCCCGGGCTTCCCGCTGCGCCACGCGACGAAGGACGTCGAACTCGCGTTGAGCGCCGCTCATCGCCATGGGGTGGAGCTTCCGCTGACCGATGCCCTGTTGACGCGCTGGCAACAAGCCATCGCGGCGGATCACGGTGACGACGACATCGCAGCCGCTGTCACTGCCGCAGCAACGGCCGCGACGCCGCCCGCGGGTCGCCTGAGGATCGGCGCAACATGACGCTGTCCGACAGCACCGAATTGCGGGATGAGGCGCCGCATCCGGTGATCGATGCGCATCGCGCGCACGTCGCCAACCGACTGAACTGGTTACGCGCCGGCGTACTCGGCGCGAACGACGGCATCGTTTCGACGTCGGGCCTGGTGGTGGGAGTGGCTGCGGCCACGACGGCCGGCTCGGTTATCTTCGCCGCCGGCTTGGCGGGGCTCGTCGCGGGCGCGGTGTCGATGGCGCTCGGCGAGTATGTCTCGGTCAGCACGCAACGCGATACGCAGCGTGCGCTGCTGGAGAAGGAGCGCCAAGAGCTAGCGGAGATGCCCGACGCCGAATTCGAAGAATTGGCAGGGCTTTACGCGGCAAAAGGTCTGAGCGCGCAGACCGCGCGGCAGGTCGCCAGGGAACTGACGGAACGCGACGCGTTCGCCGCCCATGTCGACGTGGAGCTCGGCATCGACCCGGACGAACTGTCCAGTCCCTGGCAGGCGGCCCTGTCGTCGGCGGTCGCGTTCACCCTGGGAGCGGTCGTGCCACTCATCGCAATCCTGTTACCTCCGAATGGATTACGCGTGCCGGTGGCGTTCTTCGCTGTATTGATGGCGCTGGCAGTGACCGGGACGGTAAGCGCTGTCCTTGGCGGCGCCAAGAAGGGCCGCGCGATACTGCGAGTGGTGTTCGGAGGAGCGCTGGCGATGGTGGTGACATATGGCGTCGGTCACCTTGTCGGAACCACAATTTGAGGGGGGAGGGCTCGGCGGAGTGTTAGACGCGACTCCCGTGGATCCACGGCCTGGTTCGGAGGCCGGCGGGCGTCCGACATGCAGACGGTTGATTTCGTTGTTGGTCCGTCCGACGACCTCACCGCAATGGCTCGGGGTGGCGGTCGCGGCGTCCTTCATTGTGGCAGAAACAATTCTGGTGCGTCTGATGATGGGGGTCGCCCCGGGAAATACCTTCGGCGCCGTCTATCTACTCGGAGTCCTTGTCGTCTCGGCTCGTTGGGGATCCGGGCTCTCGGCTCTGACGACCGCGGCCAGCACCCTCGCCTACGCGTGTGTCCACTTCGCGAGTGAAGGCGCTTTCCGTCCCACCGAGGTCAGGGGTTGGGTAGCGGTCCTGATCTTCCTGCCCATCGCAATATTGGCGAATGTGGTAGCCGGCCAGGCCCGATTGCGCACCGCCGAGGCCCACCAACGCCGGTGGGAGGCCGAGGCGAGTCGTGATCAGACCCGTGTCCTCGCCGACCAACAGGCGGCGTTGCGACGCGTTGCGACGCTTATTGCGCGCGCGGTGGCGCCGTCTGCGGTCTTCTCAGCGGTGGCGCGAGAGTTGGCCGTGTGCCTCGACGTACCCCACTCGACGCTCTGCCGCTACGAAGCGGACGGTTCGGCCACCGTGCTAGCCAGTCACCACGAGCACGCGCTCGCAACACTGCCGGCCGGCATGCGGTTCCCGTTCGAGGGCGAGAACGTCGCGGCGGCGGTGCTTCGCACCGGGCGCTCGGCACGTATGGACAGCCACGAGAATGCGGCCGGCGCGGTCGCGGAGACGATCCGATCATTAGGTCTGCGCTCGGGCGTCGGTGCGCCGATCGTTGTGGGTGGTCGGCTTTGGGGCGCCGCAATTGTCGGCTCGCCGCGCCCCCTGCCGCCGGATACCGAGGCACGCGTCGGTGACTTCACGGACCTCGTCGCGACCGCGATCGCGAACGCCGACGCCCGCGCGGAACTCAGCGCGTCCCGCGCCCGCATCGTCGCGGCGGCCGACGGTGCTCGACGACGCTTCGAACGCAACCTGCACGACGGTGCGCAACAACGGCTCGTCTCGCTCGGGCTTCACCTACGCACCGTCGAGGCGGGCGTGCCGCCCGAGTTGTCCGCGATGGCCGAGCAGATCTCGGATGCCATTGCCGGACTGACGGATGTATCGGATGAACTCCGAGAGATATCCCGGGGGATGCACCCTGCGGTTCTGTCCAGAGGCGGACTGGGGCCGGCGCTCAAGACGCTCGCCCGCCGCTCCGCCATCCCGGTTGATCTCCACGTCGCCGTCGACCAACGGCTGCCCGAATACGCCGAAGTGGCCGCGTACTACGTGGTCGCCGAAGCGCTCACAAACGCGGCCAAACACGCGCAGGCCACCGAGGTGCGGGTGAGTTGTGAAGTTGACCGTGCGAACCTGTGCTTGAGAATTCGAGACGACGGGATCGGCGGCGCCGACTTAGCCCGAGGGTCGGGACTCATCGGGCTCAAAGACCGTGTCGAGGCCGTCGGCGGACAGCTGGAGATCGCCAGCATCGCTGGCCGCGGCACGACACTGTCGGCCACGATCCCGCTCGCAGGCGAGTGAACCGACGGCCGTGCGCGGCGAGTCTGGCAGAGTTCCAGCGCCTCGCCGGTGCACGGGCACGTCATTGACGGCTACCGGCCGCCGTGGCCGCCGCCGCCGTGGCCGCCGCCGAATCCGCCGCCGTGGCCGAATCCGCCGCCATAGCCGCCATAGCCGCCGAGCAGAAGGCCGTCGTATCCGTAGGGGTCGTAATTCATCGGCCCAGGGGTGTCGGTGATCTGCACATTGCCGGGGGACTGGCATTCGCTGCCCGAAACGCTATCGGTGCAGGACTGTTGCACCGCGCCGGGATCGGCTGCGGCGATTGGTGCCGCGGCGATCGCCGCCGCGGCCGCCCCCGCCGCCAACAGCGGTGCGATAAAACTCAGTTTGATTGACATGGTGGTACTCCTTCAGTGGTCGCCCCTAAGTGGGCAGCTTCCAGGGTTGCCGAATATTGACTCCACGTCGTTGCCGCTACCGCCCAAACCGTGTTCCCATCAACTGGAAGTACCAAGCGCGGGGCGGAAGAGCCTGGGGCGCAGCCTGGTTCAAGGACTCGAGCGGTAGCGCTGGCCGGAAGGATGAGTGGGTGCCAGCGTGACGAGAAACTCCAGCCGAAGTGCAACTGTGGCGTTGGGCCCGACGCTCTACGGCGGCGATTTCGTCTCGACCTGGCATGTCCTCGAGGAGTTCGCTCGCGACGGACGTGCGCGCAGCATCGGAGTGTCCAACTTCCAGCCGGCACATCTGGACCGGTTGGCGAAGGAAGCGGGCACCGTACCTGCGGTCAACCAGGTTGAGGTTCATCCGTACTTTGCAAACGAAACAGTGCGCGCCTACGGAATTGAGCATGGCGTCGCGACAGAGGCCTGGTCGCCGATCGCTCAGGGAAAGGTGCTCGACGACACCGTTATCGAACGCATTGCCGGCTCTGTCCGCAGAACACCGGCACAGGGTGTGTTGCGCTGGCACATCCAGCGCGGCGACATCGTCTTCCCGAAATCAGTGTCGCCCGATCGGATGAGGGCCAACTTCGAGCTGTTCGACTTCGAGCTTGGCGGCTCCGATATGGACGCGATCTCCGCCCTCGACCGAGGTGAATCCGGGAGAACCGGCCCCAACCCCGACGAGTTCGACTACGTCGCCGGTTAACCGCAGCTCGTCCTCTAGAGCGGCGACCACCCCGTCCGAGTGGGACGGGGTGGCCGCAACGCTGTTCTTAGTGTCGGCCCCAGAACGGGCCCCAGCCCCATTGATTCCAGCCGCCACGGTCAAAGCCGTGGCCGTAGCCGCCGCCGTGAAAGCCGCCGCCGTGAAAGCCGGCCGGTGTGACGTCAGCGGTCGCGGATGTCGACGCGGTGGTGCTCACTGCCGGGGAAGCCGAAGCGGGTTCGGCCGCGGCTGCTGTCGGCGCGGCGGCGATCGCTACCGCGGCAGCACCTGCTGCCACCACTGATGTGATGTGGCTCAGTTTGATTCGCATTACTTGCTCCTTTGACATGTGACCTTTCGGGGCCACGTCATCCAGAATCGCGATCCCGTGAACACGTGTCGTTGTTGCTGACTCCCAACTCTTACTGCTGGCCAGCCTGACGGGTACTTGCACTTGGCAGGAACGAAAAATGTGGTGCTGTCCGGAACGGCGGGTGGGTGCCATCCGTGACGACAACACCCACCTGAAATGCAAGGCTGGTGCCGTGGATATGGCTGCCGACAAAGGACACGAACCGATCTTTCATGAGCATGAGTGAGCTGGATGGCTTTCACCCTGATTTGACGACGACTAGCGCCGAACATGGCCCTGCGTCGTTGCGCACGCGGGTACACCATGTCCGGGCCTCCGACGTCAGCTCTGGCACTGCACAGACGGCGGGTATGCGGCGATTTGCCGCGATCAGTGGAGGCTCGGTCGGGTCGGAGAAGATCTGGATGGGCGAAACGTATGTTTCGCCAGAGGCGGTGTCGGACAATCACCATCACGGCGAATCTGAGACGGCGATCTTCGTGCGAAGCGGGAACCCCGAGTTCGTATGCCATGACGGTCACGGGGAAGTCCGCATCGCCACGGCGCCCGGCGACTACGTGTTCGTCCCGCCGTATGTTCCGCACCGCGAAGAGAATCCGGACCCGAAGAATCCCGCTGTGATCGTGATCGCGCGCAGTACGCAGGAGGCGATCGTTGTCAATCTTCCTGAGCTGTACGCACTCCCGGACAAGCTCGCAGGGGAGATCGGCTGATGCTCTTTCGTCAGTTGGAGTACTTCGTGGCGGTGGCGAGCGAGCGACACTTCGCGCGGGCCGCCGAGACCTGCTACGTCTCGCAGCCGGCGCTCTCAGCGTCGATCGCCAAGCTTGAGCGGGAGCTCAACGTCACGCTGATCAAGCGCGCGCACAACTACCAAGGCCTCACTGCAGAGGGCGAGCGGCTCGTGGTGTGGGCCAAGCGGATTCTCGCCGAACAAGAAGCCTTCAAGGCTGAAGTGGCGGCCGTTCAGTCGGGTGTCACCGGAACGCTGCGCCTCGGCACAGAACCCACCGCCTCGACGACCCTCGCACTTCCCGTGGCGGCGTTCTGTGCGGCGCACCCGTTGGCCAAGGTGCGGGTCGACTCCCGTGTGTCGACGACAGAGCTGGCCCGCCAGCTGCGCGAGTTCGAGCTCGACGTGGCGATCGCTCACTTCGCCCCCGAGGATCGGCCGGGCTTACGGGTGGTCCCGCTGTACGAGGAGAGGTACGTCGTGCTGGCGCCGAGCGATCAGCTGATACCTGACGGGAACACCATGAATTGGGCCGACGCTGCCCGGCTGCCGCTGGCGTTGTTGACACCGGATATGAGAATCCGCCAGGTCATCGATAACGCGTTCAAACAAAGTGGCATCAACGTCACACCGCAGGTGGAGACGGACTCGGTCGCGTCCCTCTACGCACACGTGGGCGTCGGAGCCTGGGCGAGCATCGTGCCGCACACGTGGTTGCGAGCCATGCCGGTTGTCGGTAGGACGAGGGCCGTTCGCCTGGTCGGGCCCGACGCCAGGGCGCAGGTCTCGGTGGCGATTCATGGGGCAACCCCCGGTTCGGTTGTGGCCCGGGCATTCGTCGGCGCGGCGGCCGGCTTGGCGCTAGACGAATTCTTCGACCAGTCAATGCCTTCCGAGCCACTCCTCACGTAGCCCGCAGTCGGGTCAGCTGTCTCCCA
>JAVRPG010000427.1:0-3353 GCA_032162325.1 Mycobacterium sp.
CTGCCGGCGCGTCTCGCGCACCTGACCAACCGGTGGAAATGGATATTGTTCAGCACGACGCAGTATCAGCTTGCCCGCAAGTTCCCGGCCTACATGCGCAAGACACTGCTGACGATGGCCAAGCGGCGTCTGCCCGAGGGCTACGACGTCGAAAAGCACTTCGGCCCGAGCTACAAGGTGTGGGACCAGCGGCTGTGCCTGGCGCCCAACGGCGATCTGTTCCGGACCATCCGGCACGGCCAGGCCGACGTGGTCACCGACACCATCGACCGGTTCACCAAAACGGGGATCAAGCTCAGCTCCGGTGAGGAACTGAAAGCTGACATCATCGTCACCGCAACGGGTTTGAACCTGCAGCTGTTCGGTGGCGCCGCAATCCGGCGTAACGGCACACCCGTCGAGCTCACCGACACGATGGCCTATAAGGGCATGATGCTGACCGGCATGCCGAACATGGCGTTCACCATCGGCTACACCAACGCGTCCTGGACACTCAAGGCCGACCTGGTATCCGAGTTCGTCTGCCGGGTGCTCAATTACATGGACGAGCATGGCTGCGAGACCGTGGTGCCGCAGCATCCGGGGGACTCGGTGGACGAGCGTCCGCTGATGGACTTCACACCCGGATACGTGCTGCGGGCCTTGGACTACCTGCCGAAGGCCGGTTCGGTCACCCCGTGGCGGCTCAAGCAGAACTACCTGCTGGACGTGCGCCTGATCCGTCGCGGCCGGGTCGATGACGAGGCGCTGCACTTCGCCAAAAAGCCTGCCACGCTGGCGGTTTAGCTGGTAGCGGCCGCCGCGACGACGAGAATCCCGTCATCGTCGCTGTAGGCGATGTCGCCCGGCACGAATTCCACCCCACCGAAGCTGACCGTGACGTCTCGTTCGCCGGCGCCGGTCTTCCCGCTCTTGCGCGGGTTGGTACCGAGCGCCTTGATGCCGAGGTCGATGTCACGCAGGGCCGGGGCATCCCGAACGGCACCGTGCACGATCAGCCCGGCCCAGTCGTTGGAACGGGCCAACTCAGCGATGAGGTCGCCGACCAGCGCGGTGTGCAACGAGCCGCCGCCGTCGATCACCAGCACACCGCCGTCGCCGGGCGCCGACAGCACCGACTTCAGTAGGGCATTGTCTTCGACGCAGCGCACCGTGCTGATCGGCCCGGCGAATTGCGCTCGCGCGCCGAACTGGCGGAATTGGACGTCGCAGCTGCGGACGTCGGGCCCGATGTCGTCGACCAGGTCAGCCGTGGGCCGGAATATCACCGTCACCGGGCGACGCTAGTCATCGCGACTCGCCCCGTTGACGGAGTTGGCGCACCAGCAGCAACGCCAGCAGGCTGATCGCGATCGCCACCGCCAGCGGCACTGGAGACCGACCGGCCGGTGACGGGCCTGGCTGCGCGGGCACCGGGTTGCTGGCCGCGTCCACAGTTGACTTCGCTTGTGCTGCAGCAGCCTTGGCTGCTTCGGCAAGCTGGCCGTTGGTGTCAATCCGCGGTGGCGCGGGGACCTGGCTTTTTGGTCTGGCGGCGCCGGGTTCAGCTTTTTTGGCGGGCGCCTTCTTCGCGGGTGCTTTTTTAGCTGCTGCCTTCTTCGCGTCCGCCTGCTGGCTCTTTTTGGCCCCGTTTGCTGGCCCGGCTTTCTTTACGGCTTTGGCGGGTTCCTTTTTTGCAGGCGTCGTCTTCGCTGGCTTATCCGGTGTCTTGGCGGGTGGCGACGATGTTTCCGCAGGCTCGTTCGTCGGTGCCTGCGCAGCAGGCTCCGGCGGTGCCGTGTCGGCGGGTGGTGTCGGTGGCGCGGGTGGCGGTGGTTGGGGCGCGGGGCCGGGTGTGTTGTCCGGTCCATCCTGCGGGTCTGCCATGCGGCTGCTCCTTTGCAGTTTCTCGTCGCGTACACCGGCCCGGTACACCAGCAGTCGAATACATCATGCCAGGGCCGCGGCGGCGGACAATCCGGCTCTACCCCGGCGACGATTCAGCTCGTGAGGGTGACCGTCAGGATCTGTTCCGCGCCGCCCACAGTGCGGCACCGGCAACCAGCGCCACGGCTCCGGCGACGAACGGCCAAACCGGGATGTCGCCGGTCGTGGTGTCCGAGGACTGCGCCGCCGGGCCGGGTGTGCCGGTGCCAGGTGTCGTCAGCCGAAACGACCACGAACCGGACACCACATGCCCATCTGCCGACGTCACCCGGTAGTTGACCGTGTAATTGCCGGTCGGCCCCAGTGGCCGCACGCCAACGCTGACGACCGCGCCGTGCACCTGCGGCGGTCCGGCGGTCCAGAGGTTGCCATCCGGACCGACAACCGTCATCGCCGCGAATGTGGTTTGCAGGTCCTCGTTGAAGGTCGCGCTGACCTGGACCGGAGCGGTGCTGACGGCGGCGTGCTCGGCGGGGTCGGTTGACACTCGGGCGGCGTGGGCGCTGGCCGCGCCGGCGGCCAAGATGATGGCGAAAGGGACCGCCAGCAGCAGCAGAGTCGCCGCGACCAGGCGTGCCCGTCGGCTCATGTCCGCCGCACGACCAGCGCGACACCGATACCCAGGGCGCCGACGAGTAGGGCGGCCCCACCGAGCACCCGGGCGATGTTGTCCGCCGGTGTCCGGGGCTGTTGTGCCGGCGGCGCGGCCGTAGCGGTCGGCGGTGCGGAGCTGGTCGGGATCATGTGCTGGGTGGGCTGCGGCGTTGGTCCCGCGGCCAGGGCCAGCGTTGGCGCGGGATGTTCCGGCTCAGCCCCGCCGGGCGCCGTCGGTTGATCCCACTTGACCACCGCCCCGTCTGCGTAGGTCTGGGTAGCCGGGAAGCTGACCGTGTCGGTGTCGGGAAGCTTCACCGATATCCGGAACACCCCGAATTCATCGACCGGAATTCCGCCGTCCGGGGCAGCTGTCCACGTCACCGAGCGGACCGTGCGCGACGCGGAATCGCGGTCGAGTTTGGTCGTCCACCCGGGCTTGGCTTCGGTCTGTACCGCAGCGACGTTGGTCAGGTCGAGGGTGAGCTTGGTGGTGGCCGCGCCGGTCGTGGACTCGTTGGGCACCTGGAAGGTGACCAGCGCCGTGCTGCCGCGCACAGCGTCGTTGCTGCTGGCCTGGACGTGCGCCGACGCCGTCGTGATCCCGGCGGTCGACCCGAGGTAGAGAGCGGAGCCCGCGGCGGCTCCGATCAGGGCTCGCCAAACGAACCTGCGAGTGCATGCCATCGGGTTACTGTTCCTGTCTCGAAGGGTCGGGGATCATGTCGCGTCGACCGGTGACCGCGACTTCAGGTCAATCCGAGCCGCGCCATCAGGTCGGCGTCGATCTCATCGAGTTGTCTGGAGATCGCGGCGTGCGCGGCGCGGCGGCG
>JAVRPG010000428.1:0-3529 GCA_032162325.1 Mycobacterium sp.
GCAAGCCCTTCACCCCAAGAAACTCGTCACGATCGCGGGCGGCCACTTCGACCCTTATCTGACACGGTTCGACCAGTCCAGCAGCGCCGCCTGCGCCTGGTTCACCGAACACCTCACCTGACCAAGCCCCAATAGCCCTGCCGCGGAGAGGAATACGGTAATGACCGAGCTGCGATACGAGGTGTTGGTGAACGACGGCGTCCGGCGTAACCGGACCCAGCGGCTGCCCGACGGTAGTCCGATCGTGTCCTCGCCGCTGGCCTCCACGTTGATCTTGGGCCAACAGGACGCCGTCCTGATCGACCCGCCGTTTACCCGCGAACAGGTGCAGCGGGTCGGCGACTGGATCGAGCGCTCAGGCAAGCGGCTGGCCTACATCTACGCCACCCACGGGCACGGCGACCACTGGTTCGGCACCGACCTGCTGATGCGGCGCTTCCCCGGCCCCATTGCGTATGCCACCGAGGGCACGATCGCGATGATGCACCAACAAGGCACCCAAGGCCGGGCCGAGCGATGGGACGTCGATTTTCCCGGCCTCATCCCGGACAGTCCGGTGGTCTACCAGCCGATCCCCGCTGAGGGGTTCGAGGTGGAAGGCCATCGCCTGATGGCGATCGAGACCGGGCATACCGACACCGACGACACCACGGTTTTGCACGTGCCGTCCATCGGCCTGGTCGTCGCCGGCGACGTCGCCTACAACGGCGTGCACCAGTACCTACTGGAAAGTTGCGGCGGCGGAATTGAGGCGTGGCTCAAGGCGATCGACAAGGTCGCAGCGCTGCAGCCGCGCGCGGTGGTCGCGGGCCATAAGAACAAAGACCTGCCTGACGATCCGGCCATTCTGGAGCAGACCCGCGACTACCTGCTCGACGCGCGACGGCTGCTGGCCGACAAACCCAGTCCGCGTGAGTTCTACGACCAGATGATCGACCTCTACCCGGACCGGCTGAATGCGGGGCCAGTCTGGTACGGCGCGCTGGGATTGCTGTCGTGATGCCCCCCGGATCAACCGCCGGTTAGGGAACTCCGTTGAGCGAGACAAGATCCCGAGCATCGGTGCGTGACGAGGTGACGCGCTGGTTCTTCGATGACTACCTTCCCCTTTGGGTCGGGGTGGGAAGCGGCAGGATCGCACGGGGGCCCGGGTTCATCCTCGACTACTGGGGCGTGCCCCTGCACTACGGCACCTCGGACGGCGGTGAGTGGCTGCTCGATGCGGCCGGCGTGGTACGCGTGCTGGACCGCAATCACGGTCGGTTGCGCGCGCAGGGCTACTCGTACGCCGCTGTGCCGGACCGGAAGGTGACCGTGTATCACGACGCCGGGGCGGCGATTGAAGTGATCTGGTCGCGCTGTCGTCCCGATGACAGCGAGATCGAGCGCCTGGCCGTGCATTTCGAGGTCGCCCGAGGATCGGCGGGCTGGCGCGTGGTAGGGATTCAGAAAGCGCCGACGAGTGCGAACTCGTTGAATGCGGCTTGGCGAGGGACGAATTGAGCGGGCGAGCCGTGTCCGGCCGGCTGGTGTTCATTCCCGGGTTCCTCGACAACGCGGCGCTGTGGCGGGGTGTCATCGACCGCCTGGCCTTGCCTGGCTGGGAGTCCGTGCCGGTGACCCTGCGCGGCACCGGCCGCGCAGAGCCGAGCCGTCGGGGCGCCACGCTGGAGGCCTACCGCGATCAGGTCCTCGCCCTGCTTGATCTTTTCGACCGCACGTCGGCATGCCCGACAGTCGTGATCGGGCACAGCATGGGCGCACAGGTCGCCGAGCTTGTGGCCGGGTGTCGGCCGCACAGCGCCGTCGGGCTCGTTCTGATCACTCCCATCCCGTTGAACGGTTTCCGTTATCCGCTGAGCAGGCTGCCGCCTTCGATATCGCGGCGCGCACCCGAGATCCAGCAGGGGCCGCCGCCGGCAGGAAGCCGTTATTGGTGTCCGACTCGCCCGACGTCCTCGACGCACTGGTTCGGTCCACCCTTGCGACCCCACCCGAGACCGCGCTGGAAGCCCTGCACGCGTGGACTTCCGGCCACCCGCTGGGCAGCCGACCCTCCATCGTCACCGCCCCGACGTTGCTGATCACCACCGACGACGCCTTCGCCTCCCGCGAGCTCGTCCGCGACGCCGTCGCCAGCAGATTCCCTCACCCCCAGACCGCCTACGTGCCCGGCGCCGGCCATTGGCCGCACGTCGAACAACCCGCGGCCGTGGCGGCCATCCTCACCCGATTCGTCATCGGCATCACCCACAACGACATGGAGGCCAAACGATGAAAGCGATACAGTTCGCCCATTACGGCGAGCCCAAAGAGGTTCTGGCAGTTACCGACAAACCGCTTCCCGAGCCTGGGGAGGACCAGGTGCGCGTGCGGGTTCTGCTCAGCCCGATCAACCCGTCAGACCTGCTGTACGTGCGCGGGCACTACTCCGGGGTCACCCCCACCTTTCCGGCGTCCGTCGGTTTCGAAGGCGTGGGCGTCGTTGACGCCCTCGGGCCCGGCGTGCAGAACCTCACCGTAGGCCAGCGCGTCTTTGCCCGAAACTCCCAGGGCGGCAACTGGGCCGACTACGCCGTCATTCCCTCAGCGCATGCGTTGCCGGCTCCTGACGGTATCTCCGACGAGCAGGTCGCCTCCTTGCTGATCAACCCGGCCTCCGCGATCCTCATGATGCGCCATGTGCTTGGCGTGCCTTATGGGGAGTGGCTGCTGCAGTCGGCCGCGGGTTCTGAGCTGGGTCGCATGATCATCAGGCTGGCCAAACGCGACGGCATCCGAACTCTCAACGTGATACGCCGAAAGGAGGATGCCGCCGAACTGAAAGCGCTTGGCGCCGACGCGGTGATCGTCTCGACCGACGGACCGATCGACGAGCAAGTCCGTGAAATCGTTGGGCCAGAAGGAATCCGGTACGCCATTGACCCCGTTGCCGGACAGACCGGGACCGAAATCTTCCGGTCGCTGCACCAGGACGGCAGAATGCTCGTCTACGGGTCGCTCACCGGCGAGCCCATCCGCGTGGGAGAAGACCCGCGCTTCACGCTGTCGGGTCGCCGCACCCTCGAGGTGTACTGGCTCGGCTACTGGCTACCACGCCTCGATGACAGCGGCTTCTATCCCAGCGGAACCCCGGCCATTGTCCAGCTGATCGATGAAATCGCCGACCTGATGTGGGAAGGCGTTCTCGTGACCTCCAGCGGCACGAAGTATCCGCTCGACGAGATCCAGGCTGCCGTAATTCAGGCCGAGTCGGCCGGACGCAACGGCAAGGTGCTCCTTGAAGGATTCCGCGTTTCGCGCACACCTCGTGACGTGTGATCGGTGCGCTGTGCGACCTGTTGGTGAGAGTAGATGCGCTCTGCTGCACGCATTTTTCGCCGATCAGTGCTCGAGCCGAACACCCGGCCGTACGTCGACGATGATCATGTGGGGTCCGTCGGCCGCGGTGAACGCTTCCTTGATCGCGACAGCCAGTTCGCTGGGGCGCCCGGTCCGCACGGCGGGAATGCCGTAGCCCTTGGCCAGC
>JAVRPG010000429.1:0-4393 GCA_032162325.1 Mycobacterium sp.
TCCGCTCGCGGCGCTCAGTGCGCGCGAGCAGGAGGTGTTGGCGCTGATGGCCGAGGGACGGTCCAACGCCGGCATCGGCCGTCGGCTATGGGTCACCGAGGGCACCGTCGAAAAGCACATCCGCAGCATCATGACCAGACTGAACCTCCACGAGACCGGCGACGACCACCGCCGCGTCCTCGCCGCGCTCACCTTCCTCCAGGCCTGATGAGGCGGCCAGGCGGGAGCACCGGACGGCTATTCTCGCGTCCGTCAATGTCGGCTGTCTTGAACATCGACGCCGACGAGCACATGTTCGCGTGCCGATGCAAGATCGGCCAGGTCGAGCTTCGGGAATCCGTCCGGGATAGCTGCAAGTTCTGGAACTACATAGTTTCTCAAATTGGCACTGCCTGAACGTCTTTCGAAGGAGCCTCGGCGGTGGGCCCGGCCGACTGATGTCAGGTTCAGAATTGCGCTAAGTCGGACCTGTGTCGACACCGCTGCCACAATTGCGGGTCACTGCGACGGAATTGCGCCGATGGCGGCTAACAGGTAAGCAGATATTCCGAGTGGGGGAAGCGTGGATGGGTGTCAGCGGTAAAGACTTCGGCTCGTTGGAGCGCAACTCTGGAAGACACCCACGGATGGGGCCCCCTATCGAAATCAGATGGAGCCACTCATGATTGGACGTGATACTGAGTTCGATGCTGGGAGCGTCGGTTCGCGTACGTCCGCCGCCGAGGCGAGGGGTGCTTTGGTTCGTCGCCTTGGCGCGTTCGAGCGGATGTATTACCGGTTTGAGCAGAAGAGCACGATGCACTTCTGCGTGGTGGCCGAGCTTGCCGACGAGCTGGATCCGGCCGTTCTTGATGCCGCCCTCTTGGTGGTGCAGGAGCGGCATCCGCTGTTGAATGTCTACGTCGAGGATCACCCGCAGGCCGGGCTGGGGTTTTACCGCCCGGCGAGCGTGGCGCCGATCCCGGTCACCGTCGCCGACGCCGAGACGGGCCACAGCTGGTGTGATCTCGTCGCCGCCGAGTTGACCCGCCCCTTCGATACCTCGCGCGCGCCGATGATCAGGGTCGTGCTGCTGCGCGCAGGGCCGCGCACCCCGGCCGCGATCGTTCTGACCGTCGACCACGTCATCGTCGACGGGCTCTCAGCCGGATACATCCTGCGGGACTTGTTTTCGGCCCTCAACGGGCACCAACTGGAGGCGCTGCCCGTCCCGCCGTCCCAGGAAGAACTATTCGCGCGCCTGCGCGACACCCAGCGGGCCGCCGCGCCGGCTGCAAACGGTCAGCCGCCACCGGCACAGCCGGACTGGCTGTCCACACCGTCCACTGTTCGGCCCTTCGACGGCGCCCGGCCCCACCTCAGCGCCATCGCCTTCGACGAGGACCTGACCCGGCGCCTGGTCACTCGCGCCCGCGCCGAGCGCACCACCGTCCACTCGGCGCTGGTCTCGGCCATGAGCCGGGTGATCATCGAGTCAGGACGCAACGAATTCGTCCGGATGCTGACCCCCTGCGACTTCCGCAACCATGTCGGCGTGGACCACGACGTGTGCCTGTACTTCACCATGATTCGCACCGCGTTCACACGCGACCAGCTGACCGACCTGTGGGACATGGCCCGCACGGGCGGCCACCAGCTCGCCGCCGCACGTTCGCTACCCGCAGTGCTCGCCGCGTCCGCCGCCACCGAAAAGTTCATCCCCGTCGACGCGACCACCGAGGACACAGAAGATTTCATGGTTGGCGGGCTCAGCTTTGAGGCGTTCGCATCGAACCTGCGTGTCCTGGACATGGGGCCGCAAGAGGCTGTGCGGCCGGTGGCGATCTGGGGACCGGCGATCCTCGTCCAGATCCAGGGCGAGCTGGCTTCCGGAATCTGCACCTTCAACGGCCAACTCCGCATCGTCAGCGCCAGCCACGACCTGCTCCCGGACTACCTTGACCGCGTCCGCGACGTCCTCGACGCCGCCTGCTGAACGCACTTACATCGACCGCGTTGAGACCCGGGCCGCAGCCGCCACAGCGAATCACAGTGATGGCCGTCACGTGTGACGTTTGTAGGTTGCCATTCTCCACGGCGGATTGTCATCTGAGATGGCGGATGATGGCGGATCCGCCATCTGGATGGCAATTAGTCAGATCAAACACGTCTGAGCTTCGCTTGCAGCTCTCGACCTCGTCTCCCGTCTCGAAAGAGACGACATACGAGAGTCTCAAATGTCAGTCGCAGCTGCGTGCCAGCACTCAGCGCCGCAAACGGCGGGGTGCTGCATCCCGATGTAGATAGCTGTCACGACTCGTACAGCTGGGGGTGTTGCGCGTGCATGGGCGTACCCGAGCGCGTTCTAGCGGGTGCCGGGGAATCGGGCGTTGAGTGCGTCGAGCATCTTGACAGCCTCCTCCATCCGCCCACGCACCAGCGTTAGCCGCTCCGGCGGATCGACATCACCTTCGACTTCACAACGACGCCGCCACTGCGACTCGGCCTTGGCGACGCTCTTACTCATCTGGGCTACCTCTTGGCGCAGGATGTCGGCGAACAGGTGAGCCTGGGCACGCTCGCAGGACCGGGTCATGGGAAGCACCAGCGCGTTTGCGTTCGCCCCCTGTGGCCGGTCGCCAGCATTGTGACCAGGCGGGTTGCTATTCCGGCGATCCGAAGGGATCGCTGACGGGCCACCCGACGGCAGCCAGTCGTCGCTTGACGCGCTCGGTGTCCTCCGGCGAGGGCAACTCGTCGGTCAGCTTGGTGATCGCCACCCTGACGTCAGTTCCCTGAACCGGCGCGCCGCCGGTCGAAATCAGCTCGGTGGCGACGGCGACGACCTCGTCGTCGGACAGGCGGCGCCGAAGTAGCGCGACGAGCGGGATGTAGTCCCCGACGGGGACGCCCTCTGGATAGCCAGCCCGGAGGAATCCGACAATCTTGGCCAGCACATCCGAAAGCGCCATGATCCCCCTCAGCTCGAACCGCCCCAACCAATACCATCGTCGGTCTAGACCGCGCCTGACGGCCCCTTCATCGACCGGAAAAGATCCGTTCATGACTAGTTCAACCGCTGCGCTGCAACATCGGGATTCTATGGTTGTTGCCATGCGCACCGCGTTTCACGACCAACTCGCCTCACTGACCGAGACTCTCAGCCAAATGTGTGGCCTAGCAGGGGCGGCGATGGAACGGGCCACGCAGGCACTACTGCAAGCGGACTTGGTGCTCGCCGAGCAGGTCATCACTAACCACGACGAACTCAGTCGCATGCAGACCCAGGCGGAAGAGGCCGCCTTTGTTCTCCTGGCATTGCAGGCACCGGTCGCCGGAGACTTGCGGCTGGTCGTCGGTTCGATGCAGAACGTCGCCGACGCAGAACGGATGGGCGGGCTGGCGCTACACGTCGCCAAGATCGCTCGTCGCCGACACCCCGAGCATGCTCTGCCCGAAGAGGTGCGTGGGTACTTCGCCGAGATGGGCACGATCGCGGTGGACCTCGGCAACAGTGCCCAGGAGGTTGTGCTCTCGCGTGACCCCGAGCAGGCGGCTCGGATCAGCCGGGACGACGACGCGATGGACGACTTGCACAAGCACCTGTTCACGGTCCTGATGGACAAGGAGTGGAAGCACGGTGTAGCAGCCGCCGTCGACGTGACATTGCTGGGCCGGTTCTATGAGCGTTTCGCCGACCACGCTGTCGAGATCGGACGCCGGGTCGTCTTTCAGGTCACCGGAGAAACACCCGACGACTAGGCGGTCCGCACTTTCCCTCCCACAGCGCCGTCCCGCTATCGCGCACCACTGGATGCCGCAGTTTGGCGGCAGTCCGCCAAACGCGAGTCGTTAGCCAACTCCCGCGGATCCGCGAATGATGAGCTACCCCCCGCCGATGGACTGGCTAGCGTCGCCAATGTGGAACTTCAATATCGGAATTGGTCGAGCATGCCCACGGGCGGCCCACGATGCCCGCGGCGTGAACGAATAGCGAATGAGCCGCTCACATTAGGGGCAAGTCTGAGCCCATTCGTCGAAATTGCCGGTGGCGGTGAGCAACAACGGGTTTCAGTTCTTCGGACATGGTCTCGGCGGAGGGCAACTCTGCGACACGCGGGGAGACAGCACCAGCCAAGAACGACTGCCAGCCTGCGGATCGGATCGCGTTGCATCACACCGCTGCTGGCGGCAGGCCCGCTGCGGGGGTGATCACCGCCGCACCGACACCCGCCCCGGCAAGTCAACAGTCGTCGAAAGTGATAGATGCAATGACAACGAACCTCAACGAAACAACCGTCCCCGAAGCCGATTTCGCCGAACGCGTTCGCCACAACCAGCAGAGCCTGGGCGCTAACTTAAGAGCGCAGTACGACTTCATTGTCTGCGGCTCGGGCTCGTCGGGCTCTGTGGT
>JAVRPG010000430.1:0-4495 GCA_032162325.1 Mycobacterium sp.
GCGAGCCGCTGAGCCCTGAGGACTGGGCAGCCGTATGGCAGCTCAACGACACGCCCGTGGCGCACGCCGTCAGGCGGGTGTGGCAAACACTGCCGAGCAGCCCCCGATGTGGCATGTGCGGGGCGCCGTTCGCCGGGTTCGGTCGGTTCGTCGTGCGTCCGCTCGGCTACCGGCCGTCGCGCAAGAACCCGACATTGTGTGACACCTGCGTGGAGTCTTCGCCGCCCGGCGGCATGAAGATGTACACCGGCGTCCTGTTCGCAGACATCCGCGGCTTCACCGCACACTCCGAAGTAACCGATTCGCAGGCAATGGCTGCCCTCCTGCGACGCTTTTACGGCTGCGCCGAGCAAGTGCTGTTTCCTGAGGCCATCATCGACAAGGTCGTCGGCGACGAGGTGATGGCCCTGTACCTCCCCGACGTCCAACGCCTCATTACGCGGGAACAGGTACCCCGCCTCATGCTCGACCACGCCATGGAGCTGCTGCGGGCCGTCGGCTATGACTCGCCGAGTGGACCGTTCGTCGAAATGGGCGTCGGCCTCGACGTGGGTGAAGCGTTCGTCGGAAACATCGGTGAGCGCGCGGTGTATGACTTCACGGCGATCGGCGACGTCGTGAACACGGCGTCGCGCCTACAAGGTAAAGCCGGCGGCGGCGAAATCGTGTTGTCCGAAAGGGTGGCGAGCGGCTTGCCCGCCGTGATCGGTACACCTGTAGAGCTGGAGCTCAAGGGCAAGAAGAACATCGAGCACGCCTATCGTGTCGCGTTGAAACCACGCTCGTAGTCGCCGCTCGCTACTGGAAGCCCGGATAGGCCAGCGCGCCGATGACGCCACCGCCGTTGCCGTTGGCCCGAGCAGCACGGTGGACGTGCCGGCCGTCGGGTCGTAGTCGACGAGCGCCTCGCCGTCCCCGCACGAAAGCGAGGCCTGGAGCTCGAGGTGGCCGTGGTAGACGCCGAGCACGTCGACGCTCTTGTGCTCATCCACATTGATCGGCCAGCTGCGGAAGAACGGGGTGATCGACGAATGGTTCTTCCTGCGCTACCGATCCGGAGCATCATCTGCGGTTGCGCCTGCGTCGGGATCCGGCTGCGCTGGACACTTACTACCCACCCTCAGAGGGCTTCGGCGTCGCGTTCTCCGGTTCGCACTCGGACCAACGACTCGACAGGCGTCACCCAGACCTTCCCGTCACCGATCTTGCCGGTGCGCGCGGCGCCAATGATGGCCGCGACCACGACATCGACGTGATCGTCGTCCACCAAGACATCGATGCGCGCCTTCGGAACGAAGTCGACCTGGTACTCGGCGCCTCGGTATACCTCGGTGTGTCCCTTCTGACGTCCGTAGCCCTGGACCTCGGAGAAGGTCATGCCGTGCACGCCGGCCTCGTCCACGGCGGTGCGGATGTCCGCGACCGTAAACGGCTTCACGATTGCGGTAATCAGCTTCATGTCATCAGGCCTTCACTCCGTCTAGCCGGCCGGTGACAAGGGCTTCGTCCGGGTAGGCCTCCTCGGTGTGCACGCCGATGTCGCCCTGTTCCAAGACCTCGTCGGGGGCGCGCAGTTTCATGAACAGTCCGAGGATCTTCAGGATGGCGAACGTGACGAAGGCATCCCAGACGATGATGGTGAGCGCCGCGCAGAGTTGGACCAGGATTTGTGCGGGGTGATGACCCCACAGCCAACCTGAAGCGGTGACGTCGTTGACGTCCTTGCCGTTGCCGAGGTAGATGATGACGTTCGGGTCGGCGAGCACGCCGACCAGTAGACCTCCGACCAGGCCCGCCACACCGTGGGTGTGGATGACGCCCAGGGTGTCGTCGACCTTCGTGAACGGCTTCGTGCGGCCCAGCCAGTTCCACGACATCCACACCAGCGATGAGGCCACTACGCCGATGATCATGGCGCCGAAGCTGTTGACGAAGCCGGCGGCGGGAGTGATGCCGACCAGGCCCGCGATCATCCCGTTGATGGCGCCCAGGAAGGTGGGCTTGCGCTCGCGGCCGGCGAAGAGGTCCCAAATCACCCAGGTCAGCAGTGCCACTGCGGTCGCGAGGTTTGTGTTGAGCACGGCCAGCGACGCATTGGTACCGGCGAAGTACGGGTCCCCGCCGTTGAACCCGTTCCAGCCCAGCCACAGGATGCCCGCTCCGACAGCGGCCATCGGCAGGTTGTTCGGCACCGCGCGTTCGCGGTCGCGGTTCAGTCGCGGCCCGATCACCGCGGCGGCGACGAACCCGCTGACGCCGGCGGCCAGGTGGATCACGTACCCGCCGGAGTAGTCCAGCGCCCCGGTGCTGAACAAACTGCTGGCACCGGCGTGCGCCTGACCCCAAAAGCCTCCACCCCACACCAGGAAGGCGTTGATCGAGTAGGCGAACGTCGACCACAACGGCACGAAGATCAGCCAAACCCTGAAGTTCATCCGGCCTACCACGCTGCCCAGAAACAGCAGCGGGGTGATCGCGGCGAACACGAATTGGAAGTACGCCAGCGTGCTCTCGGAGAACCGGAACTTCGGCATCGCCCCATCGAGCAGTGGGATGACCGCCTGACCCTGGTTGGCGGTGCCCAAGATGCTGCGCGGATGGCCTACGAAGGACCCCAGGATGCCCGGGCCGAGCTTCATCGGATCCCCGAAGCCCATCTTGAAGCCCCACAGCACCCACACCACCAAGACCAAAGAAAACCCAGTGAAGGCCATCAACATCGTGTTGACGGCCCACTTCTTTTGGACGATGCCCCCGTACAACACTGCGATGCCCGGGATGCTCATCAGGCCGACCAGAGTTGCGGCCACCAACTGCCAGGCGTTGTCTCCTGGGTTAAGCCAATCGGGATACGGGTTCATCCAGGTCCGCCCTTCGGGGAGCGATATCGACGCACGCGAGTGGCCAAATTTTTACGCCGTGAGCGTTTCTGTTGGATGATCAATTGTTAAATTTGGATTTCAGATCAAAGTTATTCACGGCGTTATTTCAGGTGTTTCAAAGTCAACTCTCAGATTCCTTTAGGTAATTACACAGGAGATTCGCGGCGCAGCCCTGCACTCAGGTCCTGCTGTCATGCCGCCGGTGAATCATGTTGTCGTCCAAGCTTTTCGATGGACGGACAACGGTCCAAGCGAGTAGCCGCCAAATGCGGTGGTCCCCACCAATTGAACTATTGAAAATTGGGGGTCAGACGGACGACAATTAAGCGTCGACACACGTGCCTTTCATCGGCCGCGGGAGTCGTCATGCACGCCTTTTCGCTTCGTTACCGAAGTTGGTGGATTGCGCGCGCCTTTGGTCGCAATCCGCTGCTTCGCTGGACCGATCGGACCGAAGCGTGCGTGATCGTGTTCGCGATACTGGTGGCGCTAGCCGCGACTCCGGTCTGCGCTGCCGCTGGCGTTAGCGTCTACAGATCGCACGCCCGGCTCTACGCGGAGCAGTCCAGGGCACGCCACTCCGTCACCGCGGCGGTGGTCGAAACGGGCCCGCGCCCGCACCAGCCGCACTCAACCAGCATTACCGTCCTAGCGATGTGGCTGGTCGGCGCAGACGGCGCCCGAGGCGGTGAAGTTCAGGTCGCCCACACCGGTTGGATGAGCAGAGATCGGGCAGTCAGCGCCGGTGACCACATCGATATCTGGGTCGATGACGCTGGGGCACCGGTCGCACCGCCGACACCGCCGTCGCAGGCCGGGTTGGACGCGATCGGCTTCGGCGCAGGCATCTGGCTTGTTGCGGCGCTGGGATTAACTGCTGCGGTCGGTATGGTGCGCTCGCCGCTCAACCGCATTCGTCGGGGCAATGGGAACGCGATATCAAAGGATTCACTGACGGCCAGAAAAGTAACCGGCCGCACTAAGTGACCGGCGTTGTTGTCTGGGGCAGAATCCCCGCGACTCGGCACTGAGCCTGAACCGCTTCAGCGTGGGCGTCGTGCCGGACGTAGGCGGCGCGACACCAGTCACGCGCTGCCGCACCACATGCGTGCTCGACTCCGCCGCCCATCGCGCTTGCCATCGTGACGGTCACGCAGATCTGGCCGGATCGAAAAGAGCTCGACGACCGGCCCGTCGCTTCCCATACCGTCGCGCCCACTGCAATCGCGACGACGATAATGGCGCCCACTACCCATGTGGCACGGCGCTCGCGAGGCGTGAGCGGGTCGGTCGGTGGGGTCTTGCCTGTGTTGACCGTTGGCGGCTCCTTCGTCCGGCGAAGTCGATCGATAAACAATAGGGGCAGAGGCCTGGCTTCGCCCAGAGATGGCGGTTAGCCCTGCAGCGCGTCGACGGTCACGGTGGATTCATACAACTGCCCGCTGACCGGGTACGGGACGGAGTCGGTACTCGGGTAAATCCCGGAGACCGTGTAGCCGAAGCGCGCCGATCGGCGCTATGAGAGAATTTCGGGTAATCGCACCGGCGTGATGGCGCGAAGTGGGGGAGTCGAATCTGCTTGGCCGACATGAGTGGGCCCCCCGTCACGCTGG
>JAVRPG010000431.1:0-3519 GCA_032162325.1 Mycobacterium sp.
GCGAGGACGATGACGGCGCGTTCAGGCCCAGCTGGTCGCCGCCCAGGCCGCCGCCGACGTCACCGAAGATCCGGCTCAACACCGAAGCCAGCACGATCAACGCGACGACGATGATCGCGCCGCCAACTCCCAGCCCGATCAGCAGCCCCTTGCGGCGGCGGGCCCCGGACTCGACGTCGGTGGGCGTGCCGCGCATGCGCGACGGCGGCAGGACCTCGGGTTCGTTGACCGGGGAGATCACCTCGGTGCGGTCGGCGATCGCGGTGGCCTGCTGCAGCAGGTTCAGCAGGGTAGGGGCGCTGCGGATGCCGCCGCCCTCCTGCACCGCCCTTGCGGAGGCCGCCGAGATCTGGAACGGGATGTCGCGGTCGACGGCCCGCGGTTCGATGGGCTGGCCTGCCGCGTCGAGTTCGGCGGGCGCCAACCCGCTGCGAACCCCCGACTCGGGCAGCGGCCACCGATTGATCAGCAGCGCGTAGAGCGCGGCGCCGATGCCGCGGATGTCGTCCTCCGGCGTGGCGTCGGGCAGCGTCGCCGGGAAAGCCAGTGCGACGTCGCCATCGATGCTCACCCGCACTCGGCTGGGATGGTCGATCGACAGCGCAACACCCGAGCGATGGGCGGCCTCGGCGGCAGCGGCCAGCGATTGGATGGCGCGGGCCCCGCCGATCGGTGACGGCGACGTGTCGGCCACCTCGGGCAGCGAGCCGCCGCGGATCCACTCGGAAACCACCAGCCCGCCGGAGCCGGTGCTGGTCACATCGAGCACCCGCGCGACGCCGGGCATGTCCAGGCGGCTCAGCTTCAGCGTGCGGGACAGGATCTCCTGCACGTGCTTGTCGGGCAGCATCGCGTCCGGGTCGACGAAGGTCAGCGCGACCTGCCTGTCCAGTGCGGTGTCGAGCGCCTGCCAGAACTGCAGGTTGGGCGGGCCGCCGTGGAAGACCAGCAGCCGGTAGCGGCCACCGCCGATGCTGGCGCCGGGAATGAGGTGGACGTCTTCATCGGAGGTCGCGGCCTCGATGGGTGGCTCTTGGGGCACGTCGAAGGGCAGCGATTCGCGGGTGGGATCGCCGGCGTAGTCGGCGGGCGGGCGGCCGGAGACCGGTATCGGCGCGGTGCCGTTCGCCGCCTCGGCAAACGGTGCCGTCTCCTCGGGCAGGGGCACGTCGTGCGCGAAGTCGTCGGCAGGCAGGTCAGGCCGGAGGTCGTCGGCCGACGGGCGCGGAATCTTGGTCGTGGCGGTGCTGTCAGGCCCCGCGGCGGCGCCGGTCGCTTGGTCGTCGGTCACCGCTGGTCCCTTTCCCATCCAGTCTCCGGCAACGCCTGCCGGAGGCCCGCGCCGGACCGCCGCCGGGAATTGACGATGGCGTGACGCGAACGAATTCCTCTGATCAGCGTACGTGAGGGGGCGGCCCGGCAGTGGCCGGTCAGACGGGGTGATCGGCGGTACGGCTACCGTTGCGCGCCTGCCGAGACGGCGCCCTACGGCGACAAGAGCGGCCTGAGCGTCGGGCACCCGGGCGGCCAACATGACTCCGACGAGGATAGGAACCATGATCAGCCCGAGCACGAACAGCCGCAGCAGTGAACCGGCGCCGCCCCAGTTGCGGGTCAGGGATTCCAGCCCGAGGAGTTGATCGACAACGTGGGCGGCCAGGCCGGCGATCAGTGATGCGGCGACCGTCACCAGAATGGTGCGCACCACCGGGAGGCTGATCAGCCTCCCGCCGGGGGGATTCAGGCTGGCGCGCAACAGGTAGTAGCCCACGGTGGCGCCGGCCAGAAAACCCAGCCCGTTGGCCAGCCCGAGGTAACCGGCGACCAACTCCCGATCGTCGGTCAGATAGGGCGCGGCCAGCGACGCGGCGATCTTCACGGTCGTGATCACGACGATCAGCAGGATCGGCGTCCACGGCTGCTCGCGGGCGTAGAACACCCGAAGCTGAAGCAGCACAAGGGCATACGGAATCAGCGTGAAGGCCGACAACGTGATCGCCATGCCGAGATAGCCGGCGTCGACCTCGCCAAAGTTGCCGTACGCGAACAGCGCGCTGCCGATCGCGGGGCCACCGACGGTCATCAACGCGGCGATAGGAATCAGCGTGACCATCGTCAGCCGGGTGGACAGCGACAGATCGGCAAGCACCGCAGGGATGTCGTCGGCCGCGGCGTTGCGGCTCAGCCGCGGCATCACCACCGTCAGCACTGTCACGCCGATCAAGCCGAATGGCAGCATCAGCACCAGCCAGGTGTAGTTGTAGATCGCCGGGCCGGAAGCAGCTGCGGCACTGGCGATTCGGTTGCCGACGATCAATCCGATCTGGCTGATCACCACGTAGATCACCATGGCCGAGGCCATCGTGCCGAACTTCTTGAGCCGGTCGTCGATGCCCCACAGCGGGCGCAGGCTGATACGTTCGCGACGGATGGCCACGAACAGCACCGCGACTTGGGTAACTGTGCCCAGCGTCATGCCGATACCCAGGACTAGCAACTTGGGGTTGCCCATCCGCACCGGATCGACCGAAAGCTCGCCCGGGACAAGCACATAGAGGGCCAGCGTGGCGATGGCCACTAAGTTGTTGCACACCGGTGCCCACGCAGGCGGCCCGAACACGTTGCGGGTGTTCAGAATCGCCATGAACACAGACGACAACCCATAGAAGAACACCTGGGGCAGAAGCAGGTAAGCGAACGCGGTCGTGAGTTCGCGGTTCACCTCGGGATCGCTGCCCAGCATCAGCCCGACGAGCAGCGGGGCAGACGCAACCGACAACGTCGCAGTGACCAGCAGCAGCGTGGTCGCCAACGTGACGAGTCGGCGCACGAACCCCTCGCCACCGTCAGGGTCGTCGCGCTCGGCGCGGGCCAGCACCGGCACGAAGATCGCGGTGAACGTCGCCTCCAGCACCAGGGCGGCGATGAGGTTGGGCAGTTGATAGGCCACCGAGAAGGCACTCGACAGCGCCGCGCCCAGAATGGTGGCCAGCAGCACGATGCGGGCGAAGCCGGTGAGCCGGCTGATCAGTGTCGCGAAGGCCATGCCCCATGACCGCGACACCACCGCCGCGTCGGACAGCTCCGGGCGTCCGGCTCGCCGCCGAGGTGCCGGTCCGCGGGGCAGCCGCGGCGGGGGCGGGGGCATGCGACGCGGCGGGTGGGGCGGGGCGACCCTTGCGAACGGCGGTGGCTGCGGGGGACGCGGCCCGCCCGCGGCGGTCACTGTTCACCGCCGGCTGAGCCGGCGCGACCTTCCAAGCCGGTTGAACCGGCGAGACCTTCCTCGCCGGCAGACCGGCTCATGGCGCGCGCCGGCTCGTCGGCATCCTTCGCGTACGCGATCGCGACGTCGATGGGATCCGGCCGATCCAGGTCGGCGCGGTCCGGCTGTCCGCGGAACCGGTGCCACAGCCGTCGCCCTGCGAGCAGGACCAACACCGCGCCCGCCGACAACGTGATGAAGAACAGCACCTTGCCGTAGGCGTTGGAGTGCACCGAGAGCCGCACCGGCTCGCC
>JAVRPG010000432.1:0-2677 GCA_032162325.1 Mycobacterium sp.
CGGCGGCGACGCACGGGTGGTGCTCGACGATGGCGCGGTGGAGTACGTGCAGGATTAGTCGGCGTCGGTTAGCCGGCCGGCCAGCTGGTCGGCGAACTCGGCGACCCGGGCCGGACTGTCCAGCGCGTACAGCGCGGCGGTGGCCCGGTCGCCATCGTCGTTGTGCCGCACCAGGATTGGTATCCCATCGTGGCGCACCGCGTCGAACGCATCCTCGTCGGTGATGTCGTCGCCCAGATAGATCGGCACCACGCCTGCCGAGTCGGGCAGGTGGTCGATCACCCAGCGCAGCGTTCTTCCCTTGTCCCAGTCGACATCCGGACGCAGCTCGATGACTTCGCGGCCGGTGGTCACCCGGAGCGCGTCGCGCTGGCCCGCCGCGCGCACCGCCGCCGCCACCTCGCCGACGCGGTCGCGTGCCGCGTTGCGATAGTGCACGGCAACGCCAAAGCGCTTGTGCTCCACCACGACACCCGGAATCGACCCGAGTCGCTCGCGTAACTGGGCGGCGGCCTGTTCCAGCACCGGTATGGTCGCCGCCGCGGCATCGTTTTGGTGGTGTGTCCCGTCGGGTGCGGTCAGCTCGAATCCGTGGCTGCCGGCATACCAGATACCGGGCAGGCCGATGCGTGCTGTCACGTCGGCGAGGTCGCGGCCGGACAGTATCGCGACAGGGCAGCGCGCGGTCAACTTCTGCAGCGCCTGGGCCGCGCCGGGGACAAGCTGCGCCGAGTCCGGATCGTCGACGATGTCGGACAGCGTGCCGTCGAAGTCGAAGAACACCGCCGGCTGCCGGGCAGCGAGGTCCTCGAGGGCCTGCGACGCGTCGGGAAGCTGCGACATCCGTCGGTCCCCGCTGCGCACGGTGACTTCACCCAAGTCCGCCACCACCGTGTCAGCGCCGCGCAGTGTGTCGCGGTCCCCGACACCGATGACCAACGCGAAGCCGCCATCGCGCGCGGCGGTGACAACCGCCGCGTTCGCCGCGACGACGACGCAGCGTCCCGCCCGCGCGCTCACCTCGCCCGGCGCGAAGATGCCGGTGCCGACTCCGACCTCCTGCAGTTGCGCGATCAACGCTTGCGGAGTGCCCAACGCGATGTCAAACAGCACCGCGTCATGGCGGCGCGGGTCGATGGTGGCCGGCTCCAATGTGGGCACGACCAACCTTCTCACGGTGATCGACGCCGCCGGGGTGGGGTCAGTGGCGTGCTCGCGCGGAGGGATGGGTGGGGGGGACGCCGTTGGGCAGCGCGCGGGTCGCGCGTTTGCGCCGATCCTTGCTGAACAGCAGAACGGAGTCTTGGCTGAGCGCGGCCAGGTGCGCCATCTCCCGTTCGATACCGGCGGCGAGCTGCTGGAGTTCGGGGGCGGCGTCGTAGTCGACGGTGATTCCGAAAATGAGCTCATCGCCGTAGCTCAGCACCGCGACCCCGCTGGACAGCTGCGAAGCCGTCGGAGGGATCGGCAGCAAGCGCTCCACCGTTGCGCCCATCAGCCCCAACCGGTGGCGTGGCCCGGGCGCGTTGGTGGCCAGTGTCACGATGCCCGGTTGCGGAAGCCGGCTCCGTACCAGTTGAACCGCTCTGGCGCACAACACGAATGGCATGGAGTTGGTCGCCAAATCCACGATGCTCGCGCCTGCGTTCTGCTGACCCGGGTTGGGCCGGTTCAAGCTGCTGTGCACGATCCGCAGCCGCTGCACCGAATCGTCGTGCTCGACGGGCAGATAAGGCATCCTCACCGAGATGTCGTCGGCCTTTTCCAGGGTGCGCAGCGAGCCCGCACGCGGTTGTTCGCCGCGGTGCAGCAGAACAGCCCGGAAACCCTCGGTGATGGCAGCAAGCGCGACGTCGTTGGTGGTCACCCGGAACTTGCCACACACGGCGTCGACGGCGGTCAGGGGAACGCGCACCGTGCTGTAGCGCCGCATGGTGACCACCGGGCCGGTCGACGACGCCCGTGCCGCCGACCAGATCGTCCCGGCCAGGGTGTTCGTGACGGCGCCGGCGACGGCTGAAGCTCGCCAGAGCGCGTCCGCCCAGCCGGGCTTCTTGGCTGGCACCGGATCATGCTTGGGTCCAATGTGATTGGCGAACATTTCGCTGTCGGCGTCATCGCAGAGCCTGGTGAGGAGGTGAGCAGCAGGGATGGCGTCGGCGAGGTAATGATGGACCTTCATCAAGATCGCCCATTTGCCTTTCAGGCCCTCGATGACCCAGCACTCCCACAGCGGGCGGTCCAATTCGAGGGGGCGCTCCAGGGCGCAGGCGATCGCCCGCGTGAGATCGGCTTCATCGCCCGGGCGGGGAACCGCGACCCGGCGCAGGTGATGGGTGAGGTCGAATTCCGAATCGTCGATCCATTGCTGGGCACCGTTGAACGGGTGTGTCCGCAGCACCTGAGCGCACCGCGGTATCGACTGAATACGTTCTGCCAAAAGGGCTTTGAGGCGTCCCAGGTTGGGCACGGGGCCGTCCACGATGGCGACCGCGCCGGTCGCCATGCTGGCCTGCCGATCGGGGTCCGCCGCGGTGAGGAAGCCCGTGTCCAATGCTGTGGTCAGCTGTCCCATATTCAATTCCCGCCCGTCGTTGCCCCGTACCAGTATCCGTCGCGGCGCACCCATCGCGGTAGGTCAAGACGGTTAAGAACGTGTTTAGAAGTTGAAGACCCG
>JAVRPG010000433.1:0-4012 GCA_032162325.1 Mycobacterium sp.
ACGTCATCGCGATCGACCCGAACGAGTGGAAGCGCGACCAGGCCATCAAGTTCGGCGCCACCCACGTCTACCCGTCGATGGCCGAGGCCATCGCGCCGATCATCGACCTGACCTACGGCGTGATGGCGGACAAGGTGATCATCGCGGTCGGTGACATGAAGGGTGAGTACATCGAAGAGGCGTTGACGCTGACCACCAAGACCGGAACCTGCGTGGTGACCGGCATGGGCTCGATGTTGGACGTCGACGTCAAGCTCAACCTGTTCCTGTTCACCATGTTGCAGAAGACGTTGAAGGGCAACATCTTCGGCGGCGGCAGCTCACACGTCGAGACGCCGAAGCTGGTCGGCCTCTACAAGTCCGGGCTGCTGAAGGTCGACGAGATGGTCACCACCACCTATTCGTTGGAGAACATCAACGACGGATATGCGGACATGCTGGACGGCAAGAACATCCGCGGCGTCATCAAGTTCACCGAATCTGATTGGTAAGCCGCTCAAGCACCGACTCGATCGTTGAGCCGAATGCCCGCAGCTGCGCGGCGCTCAAGCCGTCGAACACCACGGAGCGCACCAGCTCCGCGTGGCCCGGCGCGGCGGCGTCCAGCGCCGCACGCCCGCTGTGGGTGAGCTCGACGGTCGCGCCGCGGCGGTCGTCGCCTCGGCCGTGGCGTTCCACCAGACCGCGCCCACGCATGCGCCGCAACTGGTGCGATAGCCTGCTCTGCTCCCATGCCAGGACCTCGCCGAGCTCGTTGATCCGCTGCGGCCCTCGTTCCGAAAGCGCCACCAACACGTCGTAGTCCGACAGCGACAGCTCGCAGTCCTGCTGCAGCTGGCGGTGCATGGCGGTCTGCAGCCGGCTCGCCATCGTGAGGTATTCGCGCCAGATCCACTGTTGCTCCTCGGTCAGCCACATGGAATACATGACACATCATCTATGTTGTCGCGGTCAACACCGGCCACCTAGGCTGGCCCATCGAGAGGTGATGACATGACCACAGCGACCGTCGACATCCGGCGTGCCGACGACCGCGCGAAGACGAAGATCTCCTGGCTGGACTCCCAACACTCGTTCTCGTTCGGCAGCAACTACGACCCCGACAACACGAACCACGGCCTGCTGCTGGTGAACAACGACGACATCGTCAAGCCGGGCACGGGCTTTGACACCCATCCCCACCGTGACATGGAGATCGTGACGTGGGTGCTGCGCGGCTCGCTGGTGCACCAGGACTCCACCGGACACTCCGGCGTGATCTACCCCGGCCTGGCCCAGCGGATGTCGGCCGGCCGGGGAATCCTGCACTCGGAGAAGAACGACTCGTGGACCCTGACCGGCGAACAATCGCATAGTGAGCCAGTGCATTTCGTTCAGATGTGGGTTGTGCCCGACGAATCCGGTATCACCCCCGGCTACCAGCAGCTCGAGATCGACGACGAGTTGTTGCGCGGCGGGCTTGTGACGATCGCGTCGGGTATGCCCGACCACCGCGACGACACTGCCATCACGATCCGCAACCGCTACGCGGCGCTGCACGGCGCGCGCCTGCAGCCAGGCGAGAGTGTCGAATTGCCGCAGGCGCCCTATCTACACCTGTTCGTCCCCCGCGGTGAAGTCACACTCGAGGGCGCCGGACCACTGCATGAAGGCGATGCGGTGCGGTTCACCTCATCCGGCGGTCAGCGCGTCACTGCCACCGAACCCGCGGAGATTCTGGTGTGGGAGATGCATGCGGGTTTGGCTGCGGCGTAAGCGAATCGGAGCCGCCCTCGCAGGCGTTCTGCTGGTCGCTGCCTGCACCACAAACGCGACAAACTCGACGCAGTCCCCTGCACCCACCGCAGAGGCCCCCGCGGGCCTGGTGCCGGTCACCGTGGCGGTCGATCCGGATCTGGCCCAGCCCCCGTTCGACGAACCGCGTCAGGCAATGGTGCCTGCGGGCTGGACGCTGTCGGTGTGGGCGCGAGTCCCGAAGGCGCGGCTGGCCGCATGGGCTCCGGACGGAACCCTGCTGGTTTCCGTGCCCAGCAGTGGTCAGGTGGTGCGCCTCCAGCCGAGCGGCGCCGGTCCTCGGGTGACGGTACCGCTCGACGGGCTGGACCAACCGCACGGGCTGGCGTTCTCGGGCAGCACGCTCTACGTCGCCGAAAGCGACCAGATCGACGCCTACGACTACGCCGACGGCGCAGCGAGCAATCGCCGCACCGTGGCGGCGGGCCTGCCGGATGCCACGAGTCCCGATCTGCGCGGCGAGTATGCACACGCGCTGAAAAGCGTTGCCGTCGGCCCGGATGGAGCGCTGTACTTCTCCATCGGCTCGACGGGCAACATCACCGCCGGCGACCGCACCGCGAACCCGCCACGCGCCACCATCATGCGGATCCCGCCCGGCGGCGGGCCCGCTGCGCCGTTCGCCACGGGCGTGCGAAACGGGACCGGTCTGGCGATCGGGCCCGACGGTTCGGTGTGGACGGCGGTCAACAATCGCGACAACATCGCGAACCCGCTGACTCGCGGGGTCACCCCCGACTACGTCAACGACCATCCGCCCGAGGCGCTCGCCCGGCTGACGCCCGGACGCGAATTGGGTTGGCCCTACTGCAATCCCGATGGCGGCCCCGCGAACCTCCCCTTCATCCGCGACGTGCAGACAAACGCCGACGGCAGCAACCTCGACTGCGCCAGGCTGCCGCCCGTCGAGCAGAGTCTGGGCGCGCATGCCGCTCCCCTGGGGCTGAGCTTCACCGAGAGCGTGCTGCCCGCCCCGTACGCCAGCGGTGCGCTCGTCGGCGTGCACGGGTCGTGGAACCGCCAACCCCCGCAAGCGCCCGAGGTCGCGTTCTTTCCTTGGCAGAACGGCAGTCTCGGCAATCAGCAGACCCTTGTCGGCGGCTTCCAGACCGAAGACGGCACGCGGTGGGGCCGCCCGGTCGCCGCGGTGACGGGACCGGACGGCGCGGTGTACATCACCGATGACTACGCGGACGCCGTCTACCGGCTGGCGCCCCGCTAGCGCACCGCGGTATCCACTTGACTCCGCTAAGGGTGCAACCCGCCCGATGCTCAACCGATGCTGAGCTGTTACGAAAGTTGACAGTGTGTTTGCTGTGATTATTGTTGTCTTGTTGTAGCTCTCACAGCAAAGGGGCGGCCGTGCCAATTCCACCCGCAAACTTCCGGCGATTCGTGGCGCGTGCCGCGGCGCTCGTGTTGTGCGCTGTGGTGGCGACGACGGCCGCCGCCCCGACCGCCAGGGCCGCCGACGGCCGCGAATTGCTGGCCAACGCCATCGCCACAACCCGCGGCTCCTACCTCGTCTACAACTTCGGCGGTGGCGCACCGGCACCGATGCTCAACGCGGGCGGCGGCGCCTACGAGATGGGCAGCGGCGGCCATCTGATGATCATCAAGTCCGCCTCGCAACGGCTTGCGCCCAGACTGCTCGTCGATTCGCACTCCGGCTATCAGGCCCGCTGCGAACGTGATCCGCGGGCGCGCACCGGGGAAGGCTTGTGGCAGGCGTCCGAGACCTTCGCCCCGCTTCAGGCATGGCAGGCGCTAGGCCAGCCGACGATCGCGATCAACGCCAACTTCTTCGACGTGCGAGGACAGAAGGGCGGCTCGTGGAAGTCGACGGGATGCAGTTCTCCGCTCGGCGCCTACGTCGACAACACCCGCGGGCAGGGCCGCGCCAACACCGCGGTGACGGGCACCGTCGCCTACGCCGGTAAGCAGGGCCTGTCCGGCGGAGGCGAGAGCTGGAGTGCGCTCTCCACGATGATCCTGCCGGTCGCCGGCGCACCATATGTGGTGCCGCCGAAGAATCCTCAGGACTACGACGCCGCATCGCCGGCGATTCAGGGCCTGCTCGACAAGGGCACGCGATTCGTCGCGGTGAGCGGCATCGGGCTGCTGGCACCGGGCGACACCGGGCAGCTCAACGACGGCGGGCCCAGCGCCGCCCGCACCGCGCTAGCCTACGCGAAGGGTAAGGACGAGATGTACGTCT
>JAVRPG010000434.1:0-3871 GCA_032162325.1 Mycobacterium sp.
TCGGCGTATCGGGTTGATCGGCAACACATTCGGGGTAGCGATACCAGCCTTCCAGTTCGTCGTCGGCGATGATTCGCAAGTCGGGCTGTGTGTGCTCGGCGAGGCCCTCGCACGTCTTTCGCAGTGCCGCCGAGCCGACGATGGCCTTGGCGCTGCTGTTGTCGATGATGTAGGCCGCCTCGGCCGCGGTCAGGTGGGTGTTGATTGGGACGTAGTACAGACCGCAGCGGCGCGCCGCCCACATGACGGTGTGGAAGTGCTCGTTGTTGTCCATGAGGATGGCAACGGCGTCGCCCTCCCCCAGTCCGTGCTGGCGGAAGAAGTGGGCGAGGCGGTTGGCCCAGGCCTCGAGCTCGGCGAATGTCAGCACCGTCCCCGACGGATGGATGATGACGGCCGGCTTGTCGGGGTTGGCCTCGGCATGCTCGCGAATCTGCATGCGCCGACTCTACGACGCCACAACTTGACGGGTGTCAAGAGGTCACAAAACGCAGGTCGGGCCCCCGTTTGCGACCTACCATGGCATCTTGGGGGATCGGGGGCGAGATGTACGTATGACCACTGCCGTCCCGTCAGGCGTCCTCACGTTCCTGTTCACCGATATCGAGGGGTCGACCCGTCGCTGGGAGGCCGACCCGGATGCGATGCGGGTGGCACTCGAGACCCACAACCAAGTGCTGCGCGAGGCGGTCAAGGCTCATAGTGGCCAGGTCTTCAACTACACCGGCGACGGTATGTGCTCGGTGTTCTCCTCCCCCCGTTCCGCCGTCGACGCCGCGGTGGCCGCACAGCGGATGCTGGAGCTGCCGGTGCGGATGGGGATCGCGACCGGCGAGGCGGAGTTACGCGGCGCCGACTACTTCGGTACGGTGCTCAACCGCGCAGCGCGGGTGATGGCAGCCGGGCACGGTGGGCAGACACTGATTGACGGCACGACAGCGGGCTTGCTCAGCGGGGTCGATCTATTTGCCCTGGGACCGAGGCGGTTACGGGACATCGCCAAACCGGTCGACGTCTTCCAGGTCCAAGCCGCGGGCCTGCGCACCGACTTCCCGCCGTTGAAAACGGTTGATCCCACCCCGGGAAACCTGCGGCCACCGACCACAAGCTTTGTCGGGCGCGAGGCGGAACTAGCCGAATTGGAGACGGCGCTAAAAGCCCACCGGGTGGTGACACTGACCGGCGTCGGAGGAGTTGGCAAGACTCGGCTCGCGCTTGAGCTCGCCGCACGCTCGGCACATGACTTCCCCGACGGGGTCTTTGTAACCGAGCTGGCGTCGGTCGGCGATCCCGCGGCGGTGCCCGAGGCAGTGGCAGCCGCGATGGGCATCGTTCAACAGGCCGGATTGAGCCTGGCCGCCAGCGTCGCATCGGCATTGGAGGGTCGCTCACGGCTGCTGGTGTTCGACAACTGCGAACACGTCCTCGATGCCGCCGCCGACATCGTCGAGGCAATCCTCACCGCGTCGGCGACGGTGACAATCTTGGCCACCAGCCGCGAGGGCCTCCGGATCTCCGATGAATACCTCTGGCCGGTGTCATCACTGGAGGTGGACGGTGGCATCGACTCCTCCGCCGCAGCATTGTTCGTCGAGCGCGCTGCGGGCGTCGCGCGCGGCGTGTCGTTGAGCGAAGGCGACGATGCAAGCGCTGTGGTAGATATCTGCCGCCGCCTCGACGGCATCCCACTGGCCATCGAATTGGCCGCCTCACGCATGATGTCCATGACCGTCACCGAGGTGCGAGACCGCATGAGTGACCGGTATCGATTGTTGGTGGGCTCGCGGCGCGGGCTGGAACGCCACCAGACCCTGCGCCACGCAGTCCAGTGGTCCTATGACCTGCTCGACGCCGATGAGAAGTCTCTGCTGAACCGTTGCTCTGTGTTCGCAGGCGGATTCGACCTCACGGGTGCACGTGCCGTAGCGCGCTCCACCGATGAGTTCGCCACCTTGGACTTGCTTGACGCCCTTGTGCGCAAATCCCTTCTGGTGGCCGACCGTTCGTCGACGCGGACGCGGTTCTCGATGTTGGAGACCATCCGCCAATTCGCCGAAGAACAACTCGTGCAGACCGGCGAGGCCGATGATGCGCGCGCCGCGCACGCCCGCTACTTCGCCGGGCGCGAAGCCGATGTGCTTGCGTTGTGGGATAGTTCGCGCCAGCGCGACGCCTACGATTGGTTCACCGCCGAGCTCGCGAATCTGCGCTTGGCGTTCCGGTGGGCCGCCGACCATGATGATCTCGATACCGCCGCGGCGATCGCAGTCGCCGCGGCATTCCTCGGCATGCGGGTCGAACAGTACGAACCCGTCGGGTGGGCCGAGGAGCTCATCGAGCCCGCGCGCGCTACCCAACACCGGCGGTTGACACAGCTCTACAACATGGCCTCGCAGTGCTACGCCGCCGGCCGGATCGAAGACGCAATCGGCTACGCCGACGCAGGCCTGGCATTAATCGAAAGCGGCCATTTCGACCAGATCCCGTATGACGGCGAAACCTGGCTAGGCGGCGTGTACCTATCGGCAGGTCGGCCCGAGCGCTGGGTTGACGTGTGCCGCAACATGATCGCACGAACCGCAGATATTCATGCCTTTGCCCGCGCATCCCTCGCATTGGCGTTGACCACGACCGGCGCCACTGACGAGGCGATGGCAGCATCGAAGGGACTGCTGGCGGCCGCCGACGCCATCGACAATCCCAACGTAGCCAGCTACGCGCTCCTCGCATACGGCATTGCGAACCGCTATGCCGATCCGGTCACCGCATACGACGCTCATCGTAGAGGCCTCAAGATCGCTCACGACAGCGGTAACCTACAGATCGAGTCATTTCACGCGGGGAACTTATCGAGGCTCGCGGTCACCCTGGGCGAGCCCGTCGACGCCCTCGACTACATAACATTGGCGATCCGCCGCTTCTACGATTCCGGCAGCTTCTCCATGATACCGAGCGCGTATGCAGTCCTCGCCACGGTCTTGGACCGGCTCGGACACTACGAAACCGCAGCCACCTTCAGCGCGTTCGCCACTACGCCCTTTGCGCTGGCGACTTACCCGGAGATCCACGCGACGGTCGCCCACCTGCGCGAAGTGCTCGGGAACGAGGCGTACGAAGCACTTGTCCAGTCCGGTGCAACCATGCCAAACACCGCTCTGGTGACCTACGCATTCGAACAGATCGACCAGGCCCGCGCGGAGGTTCTGCAAGGGGATGAGTCTCGATGAGCGGCGGCACCGCGGCGTCGTCGGGCGTGCTCACGTTCCTGTTCACCGACATCGAGGGTTCGACGCGGCGCTGGGAAGCCGACGCGGACGCGATGCGGGTAGCGCTGGAGACCCACAACCGGGTGCTACGCGAAACCGTTGAGGCACATCAGGGCTCGGTGTTCAACTACACCGGCGACGGGATGTGCGCCGTGTTCGCCTCACCGCGTTCGGCTGTCGATGCCGCGGTGGCCGCACAACGGGCGTTGGAGTTGCCGGTGCGGATGGGGATCGCCACCGGCGAGGCGGAGTTGCGCGGAGACGACTACTTCGGCACGGTGCTCAACCGCACCGCCCGCGTGATGGCCGCCGGCCACGGCGGACAGATCCTCCTCGACGGCGCCACCGCAGCTTTGATTAGCGGTGTGGATCTAATCGGGTTGGGGCCAAAACGTTTACGCGATATCGCCAATCCAGTCGACATGTTTCAAGTCCAAGCGCCTGGCCTCAGTACCGATTTTCCACCGCTGAAGACGGTCGACTCCTCACCAGGCAACCTGCGGCCGCCCACTACGAGCTTTGTCGGTCGCGACGCGGAAATCGCCCAGGTGGGAACGGCGCTCAAGGCACACCGGCTGGTGACGTTGACCGGTGTCGGTGGCGTG
>JAVRPG010000435.1:0-3715 GCA_032162325.1 Mycobacterium sp.
GTCCCGTTCTTCCACGTCGGCGGCTTCATCGGGGTGCTCGGCAATCTATAAGCTGTCAACACCTACGAGGTGCAGGCTCGCTTCGACTCCGGAGAGTGGTTGCGCCTGGTGCAAGAGCACCGAGTGACGTCGACGTTCATGGTGCCGACAATGCTGCAGCGGATCCTCGACCATCCCGACTTCGACAACACCGACCTGACGTCGCTCGCGGCCATCGCATACGGGGCAGCCGCCGCGCCCGTCGCATTGGTGCACAGGGCGATGGCCGCGATGCCACATGTGGGCTTCGCCAACGTGTTTGGTCAGACCGAGACCCTTGGCGCCTACACGACTCTGCTGCCAGACGATCATCGCGACCCCAACCGGGTGGGGTCCGTCGGCCGACCGCTGCCCGGTGTAGAGGTCCGCGTCGTGGACCCAGACACCGGGATCGATGTCGAGGCCGGAACGGCTGGCGAGTTGTGGGTGAACTCCCGCCAGAACGTGATCGAAGGCTGGCTGCAGACCGGCGATCTCGCTCGCCAAGACTCCGACGGCTACATCTATCCCATTGGCAGGCTGAAGGACACCATCAACCGCGGGGGAGAAAAGTTCGGCCCGATCGAGGTCGAGGACGCCATTCGGACGCATCCGGCCGTGAGCGACGTGGCGGTCGCCGGAGTCGCCGACGAGGAGATGGGCCAACGGGTGGGTGCCGCCGTGGTAGCTCGGTGTGCGCTGACACTCGAAGAGTTGCGATCACACTGCCGCGAGCTGATCGCCTACTTCAAGCTGCCCGAGCGCCTGAAGATCGTCGACGCCATCCCGTACAACGACACCGGCAAGGTCAACCGCCGTCACCTTGCCGCGCTGATTGCGGACCCGGCCTGAGCCAGCGAGAGGAACCGCCGTGCTGTTTCTTCACGAGACCCACAAGGTGGTCGGTGCGCGCGAGGACGAATTCGAGGCGGCCTACCGCGAGGGCTGGATGCCGACGCTGGCCCAAGACGATGACGCGCGACTTCTTTGGTACACCAACCACGCTCACGGTTCCGGGCTGGCCTACACCGTCGTCACCATCACCGGGCTCGCCGACGGTGCGGCGTGGGAGCGCCTGGCCCGCCGGGCCCAGACGGGCGATCTGCAGCCGTGGATGCGCGAACTGGACAACCTGCGTCACGACGTGACGGGCAAGATCTTGCTGCCAGTCGAATGGTCGCCCCTCCAGGAGGTCGACCTCGCGATCGTCCCCACCGACGGGACGACGCATCCGCCGAGCCTCTTCATGGAGGACACCGGCTGGCCGTACGCCCCGCTGGACGACTACATCCGCATGTGGGACGAGATTTACTACCGGCCGCTGTCCAAGACATCGCAGATACTCGACATCCAGGCGTGCTTCCAGGTGGCACACGGAAGCTACAAGCGGCGAGAAGCCATGCTGTGGCAGAAGATCTCACCGGCCAACGACTACGCGACGCTTGTCCGCCTGCTCACTTCCGACATCGCACCTGAGCATCGCGGGCCGGGCACCTACATGTTCGAGGCGCTGAAGTACCGCGACCAGTGGGAGAGCCGGCTGCTGCGGACGTCGGCCTGGTCGCCGCTGTACTAGGGGCACTGGGATCGAAGGTCCTCCAGCGCCTCGGCTGACTCGCTGCCGGGCTCGGCGTAATAGATCAGCAGGTGTTGCTCGCCGGAGTGCGGAACGTTGAACTTGGTGCGGTGAAGATGAATGTCTCCGACCTTGGGGTGTCGCATGTGGATGACGCCCCCGCGGTAACCGACGCCTGCTCGCGCCCAAAGTTCGCCGAAGCGGTCGCTGCTGACCGACAGGTCCTCGATCAAGGCGCGCATCCGGGGATCGTCCAAATCTATGCCGGCGACTTCGCGAAATCCATTGACTGCGACCTCCGTCGCCTCGTCCCAATCAACGTAGAGGTCACGCGCGGCCGGCGCTAAGAGGCGCCACCGTAGGAAGTTCTCTCCTGGCGCGAACCCCGGTGACAATGCGCGGGCAATCGGATTGGCGGCCAGCACATCCTGGTATCGATTGATCACGATCGCCGGCATCGAAAACTGATCGATCAGTCGATCCAGATCGTTGGCGACTGTCTCAGAAGCAGACTCCGGCTGGCGGCCACGCGTCGTTCCCGCTAGCCGATGTAGATGGTCCGTGCCGTTGATATCGAGTTGAAGGGCCCGCGCAAGTGCCTCGACGACTTGTCCGGATGGATGGATGTCGCGGCCTTGCTCAAGTCGCAGGTAGTAGGCGGAGCTGATGCCTGCCAGCGTCGCCACCTCCTCGCGACGCAAACCCGCCACGCGGCGGCGCGCACCAGCAACGAGCCCGCAGTCTTCGGGACAGAGCTGCTCGCGTCGCGCCCGCAGGTAGTCACCCAGCGCGTTCGCCCTCGGTGCCACCTCCCGATTTTAAGACTGTCCCTGGCAATAACGCGATCAATTGGGTCAGGCTGCCGACCCTTATGCAGGAATCGGCCACTCGTGCGGCGCGCTCTTGGTGGGCGTAAACGCCGGTCAAGTGGTGATTGAGCAAATCCAGCCACGCGACCACACCAAATGAAAACCGTTGTCGGAAAGAAATTCCGATGACAAATCGAAAGGAGAAGAACATGCGACAGTTGACAAAGGGGTCAGCATCATGACCACCCTCGAAACCCCATCGGTAGTCCGCCGCCTGTGGAAATCGACACTCGCGCTAGGGGTGCTGACCCTCATCGTGGGCGCAGCAGTGCTGGTGTGGCCCGGCCAATCGATCGTCGTCGCCGGAGTCCTTTTCGGCGTCTACCTGCTTGCCTCAGGTATCGCACAGGTCGTTGCAGCGTTCACCGTCTATGCGCCAGCAGCCAGCCGCGTCCTGTTGTTCATCAGCGGCGCGCTTTCGGTTGTCTTAGGAGTGTTCGCCTTCCGCGACTTCAATGACGGTGCCGCTGTGTGGCTGCTGACCCTGTGGATCGGAATCGGATTCATCTTCCAAGGTGTGTCTTCATCCGTGTTGGCGATCAGTCTGCCGAAAATGCCCGATCGTGGCTGGTACATCTTCGCGGGAGTCCTGACGGTGATCGCAGGCATGGTGGTGCTCGTGTGGCCGATCAGCTCCATCGTGGCACTCGCAATCATCGCGGGAGCATGGCTCGTCCTCATAGGGGCCATCGAGATTGTGTGGGCTTTGAGTGCGCGTTCGACAGCCAAGAAGGTCAAGCAAGGTATTGAGCCATTGACGCGTAGCGCAGTCGGCTGACTCACCGTTCGGCGTGCTGAGGCGCAGCGAGCGCGTCTCAGCACGCTGAGTCGCATCCGAAAAGCCCTATGTCTCGCCAAATCCACGCGCGTATTGCGCCGCCAGGCTGTCCCTGGCAATACCACCATCAATGAGGTCCGGCTACCGCCCCGTGCACAGGAATTAGCTCGGCGTGGAGTGCGCTCATGTGGTCGTAAGCCTCAGCTCATACCAAGTAAGGAGGACGCAATGTCCACGATCCACTTCCACCAGACGACCACCTCGAGCCCCGAGCAGTTCATCGCCGGGCTCACCGATTTCGGACCCGGTCGCTCGAAAGTCTTTTCAAACAGCGCTGATTCGTACCTGAAGGTGCATCACAAGGGCACTCATGACGCCGACGTCACCGAGGGCGGGGGCGGCACCTGGGAGCGGCTGTACTACAACTGGTCCGATCCCAACAGCGTCAGGATCAAAACGACCGACTCGAATATA
>JAVRPG010000436.1:0-4248 GCA_032162325.1 Mycobacterium sp.
GCCGACCACCACACGTCGGGCCCGCCCGTCGCGCTGTACGCGGCGGTGAAGGTGCTGCGCCCCTTGATCGCCGACCAGGTCTCACGCTCGAAGCTGATCTCGGTCGCGTGGTCGAAATCGTCGAAGCTGCGTATCGGGCGGGCGTCAATCCCGCTGCTGGCCAGCTGATCTGCGACACGAGTGGCCGACGCCACCAGGTAGCGGGCCAGACCCGCGACGCCGGACTCGCGCCGCTGCGACGACTTGCGCGTATGTTCCGGCTCGGCCCTCAGCACGATCCAGGTACGCCGATTGGCCGGCGCGGGATACGGCCCGACCACCTGCTCGTACAGCGCCACCAGGCTCGCGGGCGCGGTCTTACCCACTCGATAGCCGGCAGAGACGACGTCGGCCTCGATGTCCGGGCAGTGCGCGGTCAGCAACTGCTCCACCAGCCTGGTGTCAACGACGTCGTCGGTGTAGGCCTGGCCGCTGACGATCACCGTCGGAGTGAACGGCCGGGGCACGAGTTCGATGGCCGACACAAGGTAGTCGTCCTGCCAGCGCACCGCGACGTGGTCACCCGGCAACACCGTCGCACCGACGGCAGGCTCGGACGGCAGGTCGGGAACATTGCGGTGGCGTCGACGCCACGAAAACACCGCCGCGACCCAGCCGGTCAGCCGTCGGCCCCGGATCGTCACCACCGCGACCAGCGCGATCACGGCGGCCAGCGTGGTGCCGACCCACAGCAGATCAAGGGGCAGGAACAGCGCGATGCAGGCGGGGATCAACGCCGCCGCCCATATCGCGTGGCCGGTGGTGAAGCGCAGCCCGAAGACGCCGAACACCTTCTTCATCGGCGCCTCAATGCGCGGCGTGCCATTGCGCCGAGCCCGAGGGCAACGGCCAGTGCGGCTGCGGTGACAACGACGGCCGTGATCGGCCCGCGGTCCGGCGGCGGCACGTACACCGGCGGCGGAAGCTGCTTGACGTTGTACGGAACCCGCTCCGGACCGGGAGGCACATCCCATGTCAGCGCCGCGACGGGGTCGATCACTCCGGCACCGACGGCGTTGTCGACGCCGCCGCCGGGGTGGCGCGCGGTGGCGGTGATCCGGTTGATGATCTGCGCGGGCGTGAGGTCGGGGAATCGCTGTTTGAGCAGCGCCGCGAGCCCGGAGACATACGCGGCCGCGAACGAGGTGCCGGTGATCGGGATCGGTCCGTCCTGACCTTGCAGGGCGTTGACCGGTGCACCGTCGTAACCGAGCGCGATGATGTTTTCCGCCGGTGCGGCGGCGCCGACCCACGGTCCGTTCATCGAGAAGTTGCTCGGCTGCCCGTTCTGGGCGATCCCGCCGACGGTCAGCACCAGCGGCGAGTACCACGCCGGGCTCACGATCGTCTGCACCTGCTTCCAGCCTCGCGGATCGGCGGGAATCGCCGGATCCGGGGGCGGGTTTTGCGTGCAGTCCTGGCCGGTGTTGCCCGCCGCGACGATGATGACCGCGCCCTTGACGTTCACGGCGTAGTTGATCGCCGCGCCAAGGCCCGATTCGTTGATCGGCCTGGTGACCTTGTAGCAGGCGGCCTCGCTGATGTTGATCACCTGCGCACCGACGTTGGCCGCATGCACGACGGCACGGGCCAGGCTGCGCAGCGAGCCTGCGGTCTGGGTGGTGTTCGGGTCGTTGGGGTCGGTGCGGGAGCCGACGGGCTGAAACGCCTCCGATGTCTGACGCAGCGACACGATCCGCGCATCGGGCGCCACGCCGATGTACCCGTCGGTGGGCGCGGGCCGGCCTGCGATGATCGATGCCGTCAACGTCCCGTGGCTGTCGCAGTCGCTCATGCCGTTGCCTGCCTTGTCGACGAAATCGCCACCCGGCTCGGCGGGCACTCGCGGCGAGCCGTTCACCCCGGTGTCGATGACTGCGACAGTTACCCCGGCCCCGGTTGCGAACTTCTGCGCGTCGCTGATCCGCAGGTAGTCGTTCGCCCACGGCTTGTCGGCGAAGTTCGAATTCGGAAACGTTGTGGGCGCCGAGCACACGCGGCGCTGCTCGGTTGGCTGGTCGGGGCCCATCTCGTCCGGCGGCACAACGGCCGGATCGATGGTGGGAGGTTCGATCGCGACGGCGGGGGGAGCGCTCAACAACGCGAGAATCAGCGCTGCCAGCAGCACATCGATGCGGCGCACGCGCGTTCACCCCTCTCGACATCGGGCCCGCCCGCAGTGTGCTGGCGAGTCCACAGCAAACACTGTACCGACCGAGAGGCAGCACAAATTCTCACGTCAAGCCCATCGGCCGGATGCACGCAGACAATCTTAAGGGGATGTCAGAGGGGTCGACTCCGCTAACTGCGCTCCCCGAGGTCGCGGGGGTCGAGTTTTACCGTTGTCGTATTCGGCAACTCGCCAAGTCGCCTTGCCACCTGCGTCAATAGTGGGCCACCACCATCGGAGTCGTCCGGCAGTCGGTGAACCGGTCACGGTGCTACCTCGTGGCAGTTGTAGGGTCCGGGGGGCGATGCCAGCTGCAGGGTGTTTTACCGGTGGGAGCCCGGGATGGATGATCCGGATTGCGGCGAGCCGCGGAGGCTCTACGGCGAGCATGCGGCCGCGCTATGGCGTTACGCCTTGCTGCTTACCGGTGACCGCGCCCGTGCAGCAGAAGTCGTACGGGAAACGGTGCTGCGCGCCAGGCGAGACCCTGCCGTCGCTGATTCCCCTGCGCCATCCTTACGGGCGTGGCTGTTCACCGTCGCCCATGACATGGTCATCGACGAGCAACGCAGCGCGGGCTCCTCGAACGGATTCGAAGTTCCCGAACCGGTGTGGTCTGGTCGCGCCGGACCCGCGGAAGTCAACGCCGCTGTGGACCGGTTGCTGGTCCGCGACGCGTTGGCGCAGTTGCCCGCTGACCATCGCGCCGTGGTCCGCTGCGCCTGCTACCAGGCCCACACGACAGCCCAGATAGCGGCCGACCTGAACATTGCGGAAGGAACGGTGAAGTCGAGGCTGCACGACGCTCTGCGGGCGTTATCGCTGCAGTTGCGCGAAATGGGGGTCGCGCCGCAATAGACACTCCGGCGATCTGCCCGCACGGTGCTGAGTTTTGCTTCGTCGGCCGCGAGTCACAGGGTGCGCTGCAGCAGCACGTTTCCGGTGTCAGCGGAAACGATTTCTACTGTGGCGATTTGGTCGATCGGCATTGACGTGCTGCCGTCGGGAGTTGCGCGCACGCCCTTGACCGCCATCCAAGTGGCCAGTCGGTCGTGAGTGCCGTCGCGGCCGACCACCACCATCGCCAGCTTGTCGGGGGGTTCGTCCCCGTCGGGAGCAGAAGTGCCCGCTTCCGCCGGGTAGGTGCAGTTCATGTCGACTTGGGTTCCCCAGCCCTGGGCGGTCATCGTCACTGTGGCGGTCAGCTCGGTGGCCGCCACCGGCGTCATCGTCAGTGCGGACGCGTCGGTGCGCGACGGCAACGAAGCCGGTGCACTCGGATGGAATTGCACACCGGCCAGCACACCGACCACCATCACGACGGCCGCCGCGGCGGCCACCGCCCACGTCGCCAAGCGCGCATTGCGGCGCCGCCGGCTCACCGTGGCTAGCAGCGACGTCAACACGCGCGGGGGCAGCGGGTCCGATGCGCCGGCATCGATCGCAGCGACCTCGTCGACGGTCAGTTGACCAAGAAGTGCAGGCATGCCGCTGAGCTCGTCGACGGATTGACGGCACGATGGGCAGCCGCGCAGGTGCGCCTCATACTCGCGCCGGTCGGCAGCGGACAACGAGCCCAGCACGTAGGCCGCGTCCCACAGCGCGTACTTGTCGCTCCGGCCCGCGAGCGACGCCGCGCGGGGCGAATCGTCCATTGCAACCTCCCACCGATAGCACGACGGAGAACCGTCTCTAGTTCACCGCAGCCGCTCTAAAAATACCTGGTCAACGTGCCAGACGCTCATCGCCCTTGCCCTCATCAGCCGGGCGTTAGGCGTCGAGGTCCTGCTGGACCAGCTCGGCGACGGTCTTGAGCGCCTCCTCGTCGTCGGAGGCGACGCTGACCTCCGCCCCGTTGCCGGCGCCCAGCGTCATGATCATCAGCGCCGAGCCGGCGTCGACCGGCTCACCGCCGTCCATCGAGAGCGTGACGGGCACGCCGGCGTTGACGACGGCTTCGGCGATGATGGCCGCGGGCCTGGCGTGCAGGCCGATGGCCGAGCCGACGATGACGGTCTTGGCGGGCATGGGGCGCTCCT
>JAVRPG010000437.1:0-3304 GCA_032162325.1 Mycobacterium sp.
TTATTCCGTGAGTTCGTTTCTGCTAGTTGAGAATTGAGGTAACAATGTCAGGACGCGTTGAGGGCAAGGTCGCTTTCATCACCGGCGCGGCGCGCGGTCAGGGCCGAGCGCACGCAGTGCGGTTGGCACAAGAGGGCGCCGACATCATCGCCATCGATATCTGTAAGCAGATCGCCAGCGTTCGGATCCCGCTGTCCACGCCGGAGGATCTGGCCGAGACCGCGGATCTGGTCAAGGGCCACAATCGCCGCATCTATACCGCCGAGGTCGATGTCCGCGACTATGACGCGCTGAAAGCCGCGGTGGACGCCGGTGTCGAGCAGATGAGCAGGCTCGACATCATTGTCGCCAACGCCGGTATCGGCAACGGGGGCGCGACACTGGACAAGACCAGCGAGGGCGACTGGACCGACATGATCGACGTCAACCTCGGGGGCGTCTGGAAGTCCGTCAAGGCAGGTGTCCCGCACATCCTGAAAGGCGGCCGCGGAGGCTCGATCATCCTCACCAGTTCGGTCGGTGGCCTGAAGGCCTACCCGCACACGGGTCACTACGTGGCCGCCAAACATGGTGTGGTGGGCCTGATGCGGACATTCGCCGTCGAACTCGATGCCCAGAACATCCGCGTCAACTCCGTGCACCCGACCAACGTGAACACCCCGCTGTTCATGAACGACGGCACGATGAAGGTGTTCCGCCCGGACCTGGAGAACCCGGGCCCAGACGATATGAAGGTTGTCGGGCAGTTGATGCACACGCTGCCGATCGGCTGGGTCGAACCCGAGGACATCGCCAACGCCGTGCTGTTCCTGGCGTCGGACGAGGCGCGTTACATCACCGGCGTCACGCTCCCGGTCGACGGTGGCCGCTGCCTGAAGTAGCAGATGACCGTTGCCGAGTTGTCCATCCCACAGGGATGGGACGCGATCAACGCGGAATGGATGACGGCGGCCCTCGCCGGTTACTTTCCGCGCGCCACGGTCAGCGATGTCGCGGTCGTGCTGCGCGACGACGGCACCAACCGGCGTGCCCGGTTGGCGCTGACGTACTCCGCAGGCGACGAACCCGCCCTAAGCCTGAATCCGTGGATGGGCCGGTCGTCTGATCGGCGTGTGAAGACCGAAAATGCCTTCTGAACTGGGACGACTGCGGACCACCATCCCCGTTGATATCCGCAAGCCGGGCGACCCACCGTTCGGCAACCGGCTGAACGGTTGCCACGGCCACGGCCGGTCAGGACCATGCTGCGGAGCCCAGCCGGGGGGAGTTTGGATCCGGAATCGCTGATGGATTTGAGCGAGCAGGAATTGCGCCCCCAGGTAGCCCAGCGACGCACCGAAACAACGGTGCGGTCCGGCGCCGAAGGGGATGAAGGCAAGATTCGGCCGTGCCGTGACGATGTCCTTGTCGTAGAACCGCATCGGGTCATAGGTGTTGGGGTCCGGACCCCACCATCGTGGATCGCGGTGCAGGGCGTACGGCGATATCCCGATGAGGTTTCCGCGACGGATGCGGTACCCACCGATGCTGTCGTCGATCATCGCAAAGCGCGGCATGAGAGGGTGGTCTTGTAACCGCTGACCCTCGTCGAAGCACGCCTTTGCCCACCGCAGTCGATCGAGGTCATCGAAGGTGGGCACTGCCCCATCGAGCGCATCGATCTCGTCGTAGAGCCGCTGCTGGGCTTGAGGATTCTGCGTGAGGAACCCGAGCGTCCACGACAACGCAGCGACGGTCATTTCGTAACCGCCGCCGATCAGCATGATGATCTCGGTAATCGCGTCGCGCCGACTGATGGGCGTACCGTCCTGGTAGCGCGCGTCGAGAACCACCTGCATCATGTCGTCGTACGACTGGGAGTCGGCTAGTCGTTGCTCGACGTGGCGCGTCACCCACCGCCGCATCCGCCGCCATACCTGCACGGGGTTCTCGGCTCCCGGTAGCAGCCGCGGAGGAGGGCCGAGAAAAAACGGAGCCGCTACGCTATGAAACAGGAGGCGGACGTCGACGTCGAGCTGGTGCAGCTCGGCCTCGGGCGGCGCGAGCGAGAACGTCGCTCGCATGAACGCCGGCATTACCAGGCCGACAAGCTCGTGCTGCAGATCGATCTGATCGCCGGTATCCGCAAACCGATCCCACTTCGCCAGGCGGTTGGCGAACTCGTCGGCGACAATGGCGGCGATCTTCGCGAGCTGCCGACGACCCATCATCGGTGTCAGCAGCTTGCGCCGCTGACGAAACTTCTCTCCCTCCAACATCATCATCGAAGTGCCCAGCACATACCTGACCCAGCTGACGGGACCGATCATGCTGTACTCGCCGTCACGGTGGTTCATGAGGTGGCGCACGTGGTCGGGATGGTTCAAAATCACGACGTCATACGACGGCAACGGCAGCCGGTAGACGTCGCCGTAGACATTCCCCAAGTGCTGCAAGTATCCGTACGGATCTGCCTGGAACTCAGGAAGCACACCGATAAAGGGTCGCCCGCGGGGGCCCGGTGGGCGCGGTGCATCGGTTCGCCTTCGCGCTCGTAGCACGTCACGCGCAAAGCCAACGGGATTCCGGGTAATCCAGAAGGCATCTTTCGTCGCCGTCATCGACTGCTCCTCCGGTTAATAGGCATCGCTTAGCTGTGGTGGTTGAAGTGATGTTACAAGCCCCTGAAACGGAAATACAGGGTTTCTCCAGCAATCACCCAGCATGCTCTTTTATGGCGGGGTGATGCGGGAATCCAACAAGTGGGCACTATCTTTGCTCGCGATTTCAACATCTTTGTTCGCGATTTCAACTTCTTTTGATTCCCGCTTGCTGGTCTGGCGGCTCTGCGCCCCTTTCGGTAGTCGTTGTTGTGCGGAAACGTCGGCATGTTGGCGGCCTAGCTACCTGGGCCGCAAGGCGAATCCCCCCTTATTGGACACACTTGGCTCCGGGGGGAGGGCCGGGTCGAACTCCACCACCAGTTTCTCGTCACGCAGCCGGTTGTGGAACGCGGCCAACCGTTTGCGCTTGTCCGCAGACATGCCCTCACCGTAGCTCCCGGAGCAGCTCACGGGCCCTAGGCTGGTCGTTGTGGGACGGGGTCCGAGTTTCGAGGTACTTGTGGTCGGCGGAGGGCTTGCTGGTTCCTCGTTGGCGATCACGTTGGCGAGGGAGGGCGTGGACGTTCTGCTGGTCGAGCGTGAGCGGGTCTTCCGGGACCGTGTCCGGGGGGAGGTGATGGCTACGTGGGGGACGGTCGAGGCGAAGCGGCTTGGTCTATTTGAGCTATTGCGGGAGCGGTGTGCCATCGAAGTCCGGTATC
>JAVRPG010000438.1:0-4201 GCA_032162325.1 Mycobacterium sp.
CGGATCCCACGGCTGATCGGGCAGATGGTTGATGGCCTGCGTCTTGCCGGACAACACTGTGTCCTTGTATGGACTGCCCCCGCCCGCCGAGGATGATCCCTCGGCGTAGGCGGACAGGTCGAACCCGGCGCAAAAGCCTTCTCCGCGACCGGATACCAGGATCACGTGCACGTTCGGGTCGAGGTCGGCCCTTTCCACCAATGCCGACAGTTCCAGCGGGGTGTCAGCGACGATCGCATTGCCCTTTTCGGGGCGGTTGAAGGTGATGCGCGCAACCCGGTCGGTGACCTCGTAGGTCATCGTTGTGAGGTTGTCGAAATCGACGGGCCTGATGGCGTGTGTCATCCCTTGACCAGTGCCCGCTCGAGGATGGGCGCGAGATCCAGCCCGGTGGGCATGGTTCCGAACGCGCCGCCCCATTGGCCGCCCATGCGGGTGGCCAGGAACGCCTCGGCGACCGCGGGGTGGCCGTGGCGCACCAACAGCGAGCCCTGCAGCGCCAGGCTGATGTCCTCGGCGATCTTGCGGGCCCGGTACTGGACTGTCTCCAGATCCTCCAGCGCGGGCTTGAGGATGTCGACGTGGGCGTCCAGTCGCGCGTCCTGGCCCGTTGTCTTGGCCAGCTCGTCGAACAGCACATCGACACATTCCGGCCGAGTTGCCATGGCGCGCAGCGTGTCCAGAGCGCTCACGTTGCCGGATCCCTCCCAGATGCCCATCAGCGGCGCCTCGCGATACAGCCGTGGCATGCCCGACTCCTCGACGTAGCCGTTGCCACCGAGGCATTCCATCGCCTCGGCGGCGTGCGGGGTGGCGCGCTTGCATACCCAGTACTTGCTGGCCGCCAGGCCGATGCGGCGCAGTAGCGATTCGCGTTCGTCGCCGCGCACCGCGGCATCGGTGGCACCGGCCATCCGCATCGCGACGATGGTGGCCGCTTCGGCTTCCACCGCGAGGTCGGCCAGCACGTTACGCATCAGGGGTTGGTCAATCAGATACTCGCCGAACACCTTTCGGTGCTGAGCGTGGTGAATGGCGCGGGTCAGCCCGCTGCGCATGCTGGTGGCGCTGCCCAGCGTGCAGTCCAGCCGGGTGAGGTTGACCATCTCGATGATGGTCGGCACACCGCGGCCCTCCTCACCGACCAGCCAGGCGGTGGCGCCGTCGTACTCGACCTCACTGGACGCGTTGGCGTGGTTGCCCAGCTTGTCCTTGAGCCGCTGCAGGAACATCCGATTGCGGCTGCCGTCGGGCAGGATTCGCGGCAGGAAGAAGCAGCTCAGTCCGCCCGGCGCCTGGGCCAACACGAGGAAGATGTCGCACATCGGGGCCGAGGTGAACCACTTGTGGCCGGTGAGACTGTAGCTGCCGTCGCCGTTCGGCGTGGCTTGCGTGGTGCCGGCACGGACGTCGGAGCCGCCCTGCTTCTCGGTCATCGACATGCCCGCGGTGATGCCGGGCTTGGTGGCGGGCACCTTGAGCTCGGGGTCGTACTCGCGGCTGATGAGCAGTGGCTCGTAGATGGCCGCCAGTTCGGGGTTGTGGCGCAGCGCGGGCACGACGGCATAGGTCATCGAGATCGGGCAGATATGGCCGGGCTCGGGCGTCCACACCGAGGTCTTGGCGGCGCGGACGACGTGCGCGCCGGGGCGATCGTCCGCCCACGGCGCGGCATGCAGGCCGTGGCCGACCGCGACCTTCATCAGCTCGTGGTAGGCCGGGTCGTACTCGACCTCGTCGACGCGGTTGCCGTAGCTGTCGTGGGTGCGCAGGATCGGCTGGTTGCGGTCGGCGAGCTCGCCCCAGCGCTGCGCCTGCCTGCTGCCGGAGAGCGCCCCGAGTTCGGTTACCTCGTCGAGGCCCCACTCGCCGCCCTCGCGGATCAGCGCCTCGGTCAGTACCGGTGATGTCGCTGGGTTGTAGTTCTCCAGCTGCGGGACCTGATTGGTTACGACATGCGTGTCTGGCATGCCTCAATGTTACAGTTTTTCGACAGTCGCACAAGAGACGTAATAAGCGCTCAGCCGGTGTGCGCGGCGAAGAACTGCCATAGCGCCTGCGTGGCGAACGACGGCCATCACCGACGTCGGGTGCGGCGCAGCGCAACTGTCGAGTTGGGTGGCCGAGTCGGGACCGATTGCGGCGAACGTGCCGGTGTCGCACGCCAGCGCGTAGGCCAGCATGCCGCCATTGCTGATGCCGGTCGCGTATCGCCGGCGCGGATCGACGTTGACGTTGGCGGCGACGTCGCCGACGACCGCGTTGATGAATCCGACGTCGTCGACGTTCTCCCGGCCGGGTCTGCCACAGCACCCGCCGTTGACGTTCCAGGCCCTGCCGACACCATCGGGATAGGCGACGACGAACTTCGCGCTGTCGGCCAATTCGTCCCAGCCGTAAGCTCTTTCGGCCTGCTGAGCGCTGCCGAAACCACCGTGCATCATCACGACGAGCGGTGCAGGCGACGTCACTCCGGCGGGGATGTAAAGCCGGTAGGACCGGTTCAGACCACCGAAGTTCATGGTGTGCAACGACGAGCCTTCGATGAAGGCTTGCGGTGCAGCCGAACCCGGCACGGCGCAACCCGCCACCATGAGGAACGCACCGAGCAGCACGGCTATCCGGGCGGTCACGGGTCCACGGTAGGGTTCATGAGTCGCGAATGCCGACCAGGTGAACAGAATTCAGCTAATTTTCAGCATCGGCCGCGCGTCTTCGCCAGGCCTCGAAGCGCCTGACGAAAAGCAACACCATGGCGGCAAGCAGCCATCCGAGGAGAATGTCGACGACGTAATGCTCGGCGGTGTACACCAGCGTGAACGCCATCACGAGGACGTACGCCGCCAGCAGCGGCCGCCACCTGCGTGAAACCCGGCTCCACAGGAACGCCGCCACCGCCAGCGCCAGGCCCGCGTGCAGCGACGGAATCGCAGCCACCAAGTTGACGCTGGACTGCCCCTGGTCGATCAACGCGCTCGCGGAATGCAGGTTCAGCTTTCCCCAGCCCCGTCCGACTATCCTTTCGACCCAGCCGTTGGCGCCATCCTGGGTGCTCTGCATCGCGCCGAGCAGGCCGCCGTCGGGGACACCACGTGCAGGGCGGAACATGCACCGCGGGCCCGACGGACCGCCGGCGACGTCGGCGGGGGTGCACCGCGCTGCGGCCCACGGCGGTGCGGCGGGTAGCAGCGCGTAGATGATCAGCGCCACGAAGGACAGCCCGACGAACAAGCGGACGAACGCTCTCCAATCCTCTCGATCGCGTAGCCACAGCACCGCGGCGACCACATACGGAAGGATGAAAAACGACATGTAGACGGTGCTGATGGCGATCTCCCACCACGGCGGGTAGGGCAGCTTCAGTCGTTCCTGCAGCCACACCGTCGGCACCGTGCCGAAGAACATCCAGCGATCGACGTCGACCTGCCAGTTCCACAACGTCGGGCGCCCGATCAGGGTGGCCGCTCCTCTGCTGAGGTCGTAGGCCACGAGCACCAACGCGAACGGCAACCAGTCCCGGATGACGTAGAGCATGCGGCGGCCCTGACCGATGCTTGCCGCGAGCAATCCGGTGCAGATGTAGAGCAGCAGCAGCTCTCGGTTGAACGCGAACCCCGTTGTGGCAGTTCGGTAGACCACCACGACGGCCCATGTCGCGACGGCGATCCGCCGGGTAGTCGTCAGCCGGCGTTCACGTGTACTGCCCGCATCTGGCGCGCGCGGCAACACAATTGACGATTGGTCAACCGCTGACACTCAATTCAGCGTAGTTCACCGCGGCGTCACGGCGGGTTTGGTAATCGTTCGTTTATCGAACCGTGCTTCAGCCGACGTGCTCGCGCAGGAACGCGATGTCGTCCTTTCGGCCCTCGTCGGCGGTTTCGCAGATCACCGGCGCGCCGGCGGCCTTGACGACCGCAACGAGGAGCTGGGGGTCGATCTGTCCGGTGCCGAAGTTGGCGTGCCGGTCGGCGCCCGAGCCTGCGGCGTCTCTCGAGTCGTTGCAGTGCACCAAGTCGATGCGCCCGGTGAGTGCCTTGATGCGATCGACCGCGTCGATCAGGGCCTCACCAGCGGCCCAGGCATGGCAGGTGTCGAGGCAGAACCCAATGCCGCTGTCGCCGATGTGATCCCACAGCCGGCCGATGACGTCGAAGTGACGGGCCATCGCATGGTCGCCGCCCGCGGTGTTCTCCAGGTA
>JAVRPG010000439.1:0-2693 GCA_032162325.1 Mycobacterium sp.
GGGTCGGCCTGCGGCGGCAGTCCGTATCCGTTCGACAAAGTCCGGGTCGGAGGTGGATACCACTGGCACCGTGGGGAAGCGGTCCCGTAGCTGGTGGGCTCGCGCCTCTCTGCGCACGATGCTGATCGTGGCGATCTGGTGGTGTTCGGCAATAGCGGTAAACAGTCGGCCCACCGACGACGCTGCGGCGTTGTTCAGCACCACCCCGTCGAACCCGACGGCGAAATGCCGCTGTGCGGCGCGGCGCAGCAGCAGCGCGGTGATCGGGTTGCACAGCATTTGGGCGGCCACCTCGTCGGGCACTGAGTCAGGCACGGGTGCCGCGGTCGCGGCGTCGACATTGACGATCTCGCACCACGCCCCAGAGTGAGGAAAGAAGCAGACCCGGCTACTGGGGCTGAAGCCGCTCACCCCGGCGCCAACGTCGAGGACCACGCCGGTTGCTTCGATGCCCGCGACCTGCTCGCCAGCCAAGGCTGATGAGGCGGATATGGCCAGCAGGTCACCAGGATGGATCGGGAACGCGGTGATTTGTACCTGCAGCTGACCGAGCCCGGGTGGTGGAGGTTCCCCAATATCGGTTGCCTCGAGCACCTCTGCGGGGTCGCCGGAGCGCCGGTAGGTGATAGCCAGGCTCATGCGGTGGACCCCCCGCCGACGGCGTCGGCGATAAAGCCGGCCACCGCCACCGGTTGGGCGATGAAGGCGGTGTGCGAGCCGGCGATGGACTTGGTGGTGGCGCCCATGCGTTCGGCCATGAACCGCTCAGCGTCGGGCGGTATGGCATTGTCGCGCTCAGATACCAGATACCAGGACGGCTTGGTCTTCCAGCCGGCGGCGGTGGCGTTCTCGGTTAGCGCGGCCAGCGACAGCGGCCGCTGGGTGGCGAACATAACCTCGGCGGCGTCGACGGGCACGTCGGCGCAGAAGGTCTCACGGAACCGCTCTTTGGCGATGTAGAGGTCGGGCCCCTGCGGTGCGCCCGGCGCGTCGTAACCGGTGGGATAGGAAGTGCTTGCCAGTAGCGACGGGGGGAAGGGTTGTTGCACACTGGCGCAGCTTTCACCCTCCTCGAGCCCGAACGCGGCCAGGTAGACCAGCGCGGTGACGTTGTCCAGCCCGGCTGAGGCCTGCGTGATGACAGCACCGCCATAGGAATGCCCGACGAGGACCACCGGACCGTCGATCGCGCTCACAGTTGCCGATAGCGCTGCGGCGTCGCAGGCGAGGCTGCGCAGGGGATTGGGCGCCGCTACGACGACGTGGCCGGCGCTTTGGAGCTCGCGGATCACCCCGGCGAACCCGGACGCGTCGGCAAACGCGCCATGCACCAGAACGATCGTCGGTGTCGTTGATGCGGTCATGATCGTTGCCCCTGTGCGATGGGTGGCGCCGTGTTCGCCACCCAACATGGCACGGATTGAGCTCGCGCTCCGTCACCCATTTGGGTGAGGCGTCTGCGCGTCTCTGGTCACCTTTTCGGGTGAGTGAACGCCAAATGCCACCGACCGATACTCGGGTTCTGGCTGATTGGCGCGGTAGTAGCGCGCGCTGGGCATGAGGAGGAGCGACGAAATGCCGATGATCGACGTCTACGCGCCCGCGGGTGTGTTCGAGGACAAGCACCTGTTGGCGCGCCGCCTGGCGGGTGCGCTGATGGTGATCGAGGAAGTACCCGATATTCCGATGTTCCGCCAGAACACCGCTGCGTTCATTCACGAAATTCCCGCCGACGCGATCGCCAACGTGGACGGCGGTTCGGATTACGTGCGCGTGCAGGTGCTGACCAACGCCGGTGGGTTGGATCGCAGCAAGCAGATCGCCGTGGTGGCCCGCTTCACCGAGCTGATCGCTGGCGCGCCGGGTAATCCACCCGCACCCGAGCGGATCTGGGTGCTGCTCACCGAGGCGACCGACGGCGGTTGGGGGCTGTGGGGGCACGCGCATACCAACGTCGAACTGGTGGCAGCGGCCCGGCGTGAGCTGGCTCAGACTGTGCAATCCTCCCCGGGCGGTAAGGACTGACGAGTGAATAGTGCGGAGCGTAAGGTCCGGTTCACTCGGGATGGCCCGCTGGGTACGGTGACGCTGGCCAGCCCGCCACTGAATCTGATTGGCCAGCAGCTGATTTCCGACCTTCTGGCTGCGCTCGACCAGGTTGAAGCCGCGGAGGGGCTGCGGGCATTGGTGCTGCGAGGCGAGGGCAAGGTCTTCAGCGCCGGAGCAGATGTCGCCCTGTTTGCGGGGATGACCGCGCAACAGCTGCGTCCGCTGATCGGCTCATTCTTGGATCTGGGGCATCGCATCGAGCGGCTCCCGTTTCCGACGCTGGCCGCAGTCCATGGAACGTGCATGGCAGGAGGCTTTGAGCTGGCACTGTTCTGCGACCTGATCTGGGCGGCCGAAGGCACCATGCTGGGTCTACCCGAGACCCGACTGGGCATCGTTCCCCTGGCCGGCGGCGTCGAGCGGATCGCCGCGCGGGCCGGCCTCGGGCGGGCGCGCTCAGTGGCGCTGGGTGGGGAGTTGCATCCCGCGGAGGAACTCTCGGCGTGGGGAGCAGTGGATCGGGTGCTGGCTGCCGATGAGTTACACAGCGCTGCAGAGGAATTCGGTAGCAGGCTGGCAGCCGGACCGACACGCGCTTTCGCGGTGGTCAAAGAACTCACCCGCTCCTACACCGCCGGGGGCGT
>JAVRPG010000440.1:0-9884 GCA_032162325.1 Mycobacterium sp.
ATGGACAGCGTGCCACACAAAGGTGAACAGCCTTTTCAGGAGGCGCGGCGGAACTCGCCTGCCAGGTCCCACGCCCGCCGCTCGGCGGCGAATGCGACGGCCTGCTGCGCGCGGAAGGCGGCGATGCCCTCGTCATTGGCGCCGAGGAAGTCGCAGTATCCGGCCAGTGAGAATTCTCCGTCATCGATCGCCACCTCGCCGCGCCCGGCGGCCATCTCGGCACGCAGGTGCATCAGCTCGTCCGCGCTCACCGGGTAGAAGCTGATCCGGTCGAAATACCGCAGCAGCCAAGGTGTTCCAGGCTCGAACGACCGGGCACTGCCGGGATGGCAATGGTTCCACACCTGGGTGGTGCGCCCGACGAACTGATATCCGCCCGGCCCCTCCATGCCGTAGATGCACAGGTATGCACCACCGATGCCGACGGCGTTCTCCGGTGTCCAGGTCCGCGCCGGGTTGTACTTCGTGGTCACCAGCCGGTGCCGCGGATCGAGGGGAGTGGCGACCGGCGCCCCCAGGTACACGTCACCGAGGCCGAGCACTAAATACTCTGCGTCGAAGACGATGTCGTGCACCTGTGCCACGTCGTCGAGACCGTTGATCCGCCGGATGAACTCGATGTTCCATGGGCACCACGGCGCATCCGCGCGGACGCCGTGCGTGTAGCGCTGGATGGCTTCGTGGGTCGCCGGGTCATCCCACGACAACGGGAGGCGGACGGTGCGGCTCGGCAGCACGAGCCGATCCGACGCGGGCAGTTCGCTGTCCAGGCCAGCCAGCAGGTCGGTCATCTCGGTCATCGACAGCACGGCAGGATCGAATTGCACCTGCAGAGAGCGGACTCCGGGGGTGAGCTCGGTGATGCCGGGAATGCCTCGCGCGCGGAGATGCTCATACAGCACATGCACCCTGGCCCGCATGGCCAGGTCGAGCACCATCGGCCCGTACTCGACCAGCACGCCGCCGTCGCCGTCGCGGCGCAACGTCACGGCGGTGCCGTCCGGCGCGGTGAACCGGCTGAGCACGCCGTCGTCGTTGTCGCTGGATGTCGAGATCACCAGAGGAAGCGACGCCCGTCGGTCGATGTCGATGGTGCGCAGCGACGGCGCCCTATCGGCGCGCACAGGAACGAACCGCACGGCGTCGCCCGGCGCCATCTGGCCCAGCTTCCACCGGTCGCCGCCGACCACGGTGACCGGGCAGACGAACCCACCCAGGCTCGGCCCGTCAGGTCCGAGCAGGATCGGGGTGTCGCCGGTGAAGTCCAAAGTGCCGACGCAGTAGGCGTTGTCGTGAATGTTCGACGGATGCAGCCCGGCCTCACCGCCGTCGCTCCGCGCCCACTGCGGCTTCGGGCCAACCAACCGCACGCCGGTGCGATCGGAATTGAAGTGCACGGTGTAGTCGGTGCAGACCAACGTGTCGATGTCAGCGCGGGTGAAGAACTCCGGCGCGGCGTGGGGACCTTCGGTGACCGCGATCTCCCAGCGGTGGCCGATGCTTGGCTGCTCGTCGATCGCCGCGCGCGCCGGGCGGACGTTGAATGGTCCTGGGTCGGACCCGGCCGTCAGCACATCGCCTTCGCGCAGCGGCCGCCCGCCGTGACCGCCGAACGCGCCAAGCGTGAATGTGGCTGTGCTGCCGAGGTACTCGGGCTCCTGCAGGCCGCCGGCCACCAACACATAGCAGCGCATCCCGGGACCCGTGAGTGAGCCGACGTCCAACACCCCGCCCGCGGCGATGCTGATCGACTGCCATTGTGGGGCCGCGACCCCGTCCAGCGTGACGGTCACTGGCGCGCCGGTGACGCACACGCGTCCACCGTCTGGAAACGCCAACGCCGGACCGCCTCGCGTGCATTCGAGTCCGGCGATGCCTTCCGGATTTCCCAGCACCCGGTTACCGATCCGGAACGACAGGTCGTCCATCGGCCCGGACGGCGGCACGCCGACATGCCAGTACCCGATGCGGCCGGGCCAATCCTGCACGGTGGTCAGCATCCCGGGCCGCACCACCTCGATCGCGGTCATTGAGCCGAGATCACCATCCGCACTTCGGTCGGGTCGAACCCGTTGCAGGGATTGTTGATCTGCGGGCAGTTCGACACCAGCACCAGCGTGTCGCGCTCGGCGTGCAGCGTCAGCGATTTACCCGGCGCGGAGAGCCCGTCGACGATGCCGAGTGTGCCGTCGGCCTCGACCGGCACGTTCATGAAGAAGTTGATGTTCGACACGATGTCGCGCTTGCCCAGCCCCCACTTGGCGCCCTCGGCCAAAAAGTTCTCGGCACAAGCGTGTTGGTGCACGGTGTGGTGGCCGTAGCGCAGCGTGTTGGACTCCTTGGAACACGCCCCGGCGATCGTGTCGTGATTGCCGACGTCGTCGGCGACGATCGTCATCAGCGGCGTGCCGTTGGCGGCGCGCAGCACCGAGCCGGTGCTCAGGAAGATGTTGCGCTGCGCGGCGACGGTGGCCTGCGCGCTGTAGCGGAGCGTGTGGTCGACGTGGTTATCCGAAACGCCGTAGAGCAGCGTGTCGACGGCCTGATTGCCATGCAGGTCGATGATCTGCAACGTCTGGCCGGCCCTCACGATCGCCGACCACGGCGCGCACGCATCGACCACCTCGTCGCCGATGATGGTCAGTTCTGTGGTGCTCATTCGAATGCCTCACTGGTTTGAGCTGCGGCCCAAGTGCTTTCGGTGTTGAATAAGGCGCGCAAGTATTCGGGATCGTCGTTGACGGGCGTCGTGAGCTGTTCGCCGGCGCGCCAGGCCAGCACGTCGAGGCCGGTGAGCGCCGGGGCGGGGTCCAACGGGTGTGCGGCGTTGACCAGCGCGACAACCATGGGCAGATGGATCAGCAGATCGACTGCGGCGCCGGGCCCGGCCGAACCTGTGAAACCGAGCATGCCGTCGTCGGCGACGCGGACGCCCTTGAACAACGACACCGACGGCGCGACGTCGCGGATATCGAGGCCGTGCTTGACGGCGGCCAACAGCATCTTGGCTCGCCCCGCGTCGGACATGCCGCACAGCGTGTCGTGGTGGCCGGAGCCGTCCGCGACCACGGTCGCCAGCACCCTGCCCTGATCGGACAGCAGCGGATGGCCGGCACCGAGATATGCCTGCCACGGCACCTTCACGGTGTCGGCGACATTGAGCCGCTCCCACGGCGCATCCGCGCGGAAGAGCAGCAGGTGCGCGCACGCGCCGCCGTCGGGATCGATCAGCCGAAGGCGTGTTCCGCGACCCAGCACCCTGGTGGCATACGACCCTGGGGGAACGGATTCGGCCCACAACAGGCGCGAGGGTTCGACGTCGGGCGGCGTCGCGGGAACCCGCATGGCGGCGGTACGTACCTGTGACCGGGCGTGGTCGCGCGCCCCAGTGGTCGAGTCGGTACTCAAGGTCGGCTCCTGTCCGATTAACTGTCACTTGAAAGTTTTCTGCGCAGCGATTCCACCCGGGTATCGCCGCTGTTACGACTGCGTTGACTGCATTTCTATCAAATGACAGGTTTTCGGTCTACTGCCGGTCCGCGGGGCCGCAACCCACCGTTGTCGTAACGCGCGTGCCGCCGATCGTCTTTCTAATAGGAACGAAGGACATCCCGAACAAGGAGGCACGTCGGATGGCATCGACTACCAAACCCAACCCGATACCGGATTCATACCGCCGTGTCACGCCTTGCCTGATTGTTCAAGGTGGCGACAAGGCCCTCGAGTTTATGCCGACGTGTTTGCTGCGACCGAGCGGAAGCGGCTCATGGCCGAGATGCAGGGGGTGTGAGCATGAAGTATGTGCTGTTGTTCGTCGACACCGAGCAGTTCGCTAGCGATCTTGCGGCCATGAGCCCGTCCGAGCGAGAGCGGGCGTACGACCGGGTCAACGAATGGTTTACCACCCACGCGGACAAGCTGCGGGGTGGAAGCAAGCTGCAATCGCCCGAGACGGCGACGACAGTGCGACTCGACCGCGGCGAACCGGTCATCATCGATGGGCCGTTCGTCGAGGGCAAAGAGGTCGTGAGCGGGTACGCCGAGATTGAGGTCGCCGATCTGGATGAGGCGCCCCCCTCGCGCTTCGCCGTCCACCTGAGTATCCCAACGGCGGTGCGACAATGTGGCCATGCGCAGCGACGGCCGTGGACGCCCGAGGCTGGAGGAGTCGCGGCGGCCGGGGAACACCGCGCGCGAGGAGATCCTCGACGCCGCGGCCGAGCTCTTCACCCGCCTGGGCTACGCCAGTACCTCGACGCGACGGATCGCCGACGCGGTCGGCGTGCGCCAAGCCTCGCTGTATCACCACTTCGCCACCAAGGACGACATCCTCGATGCGCTGCTGGCCGGCACCGTCGACGAGCCGTTGCGATTGGCCGCCGAGCTTCTCGACGAAAAGGGTCCGGCCGCGCCGCGGCTGCACGCGCTCGTGGTCGGTGACGTCACCCAGCTGTGCGCCAGCCGGTGGAACCTTGGCGCGCTCTACCTGTTACCCGAGCTAAGGCTGGACCGATTCGAGGAGTTCCGGCTGCGGCGCGCGGAATTGCGCGCCCTCTACCGCGGTCTCGCCGCCCAGGTCATCGCGGAGTGCGACGGTCCGGCCGACGCCGACGACCTGCCGTTTCGCCTGGCCGAGTCGGTGATCAACCGGCGCTCCGACGACACCGACTGCCCTGACGAGCAGCCATGGGTGATCGCCGACGGCGCGCTGCGCACGCTCGGGTTCAACGGCGACTTCGCGGCGTTGCGCAAACATCGCCGGATAGAGTCCCCCGTGTGACCGAATACGAGACCATAAAGTTCGAGCAGTCCGGCCCGATCACGCGCATCACGCTGAACCGACCCCCCGCCGCAAACGGCATGAACGACACCATGACTCGGGAACTGGCCCACGCGGCGGCTCAGTGCGACACTGAGGCGACGAAAGTCGTGGTCCTCACCGGGTCGGGGCGATTCTTCTGCGCCGGCGGCGATCTCAAGTCGTTCGCAGTGGCCCCGAACCGCGGCCAGCTCATCAAGGGCGTCGCCGACGACCTGCACCGCGCAATCTCGACGTTCACGCGGATGGACGCCGTGTTCATCGTCGCAGTCAACGGCGTCGCAGCGGGGGCGGGCTTCTCTCTCGCGGTGACCGGTGACCTCGTGCTCGCGGCCGAATCCGCCTCGTTCACCATGGCCTACACCCGCGCTGGGCTGAGCCCCGACGGCAGCTCGTCGTACTACCTGCCGCGGCTGATCGGCATCACCAAGACGAAGGAACTGATGTTGACCAACCGGACCCTGTCTGCCCAGGAAGCGTCGCAGTGGGGACTGGTCACCGAGGTCGTCGCCGACGCCGAGCTTGCCGACAGGACCAATCAGTTGGCCGACCAAATGGCAGCCACCGCAAGGCAATCCAACGGTGCGGTGAAGGCACTGCTGCTCGGCACGTTCAAGAACGGCCTGGAAGAGCAGATGGAACTCGAGGGACGGCTGATCGCCGAACGCGCCGAATCCGCCGACGGGCGCGAGGGGATCGACGCGTTCCTGGAGAAGCGGAAAGCCGGGTTCGCCTAGAAGCTGTGCTCGTCGGCGGGGAATGCCCCGCTGGCCACCTCGTCGGCGTATTGCGTTGCGGCGCGGCGCAATTCACTGCCGACATCGCCGAAACGCTTGACGAACTTGGCAGTCTTGCCGCTTGTGAGACCGGCCATGTCCTGCCACACCAGCACCTGGGCGTCACAGTTGACGCCGGCGCCGATGCCGACGGTGGGGATGGTCAGCTTGCCTGTGATCTGGGTGGCCAGTTCTGCGGGAACCATCTCCAGCACGACGGCGATGGCGCCGGCTTCCTGCACGGCGATGGCGTCGTGGATGGTCTGCTCGGCGGCGTCACCGCGGCCCTGCACCCGGAAGCCGCCGAGGCCGTTGACGCTCTGCGGGGTGAAACCGATGTGGGCCACCACCGGGATGCCGGCCTGCGTCAGCGTCGCGATCTGATCCGCGACCCGTTCGCCGCCCTCAAGTTTGACCGCGTGCGCGCCTGTCTCCTTGAGGAAGCGGGTCGCGGTTGCCAGCGCCTGCTGCGGGCCTGCCTCGTAGCTGCCGAACGGCATATCGGCGATCACCAGCGCGTGCGGGGCACCCCGGACCACACCGCGCACGAGCGGGATCAGCTCGTCAATGCTCACCGGCACCGTCGTGTCGTAGCCGTAGACCACGTTGGCAGCCGAGTCGCCGACCAGCAGCACCGGAATGTCGGCCTCGTCGAAGACCCTGGCGGTGGAGTAGTCGTAGGCCGTCAGCATGGCCCACTTGTGGCCCTCGGCCTTCCACTTCTGGAGGTGATGGGTGCGAACCTTGGTGCGCGGCTTTTCCTCGGCAGCACCGTAAACCGACTGCTCAGACATCGTTGTCCCTCATGGATTGGTCGGGTCGATCCTCGAGGCCCATCCGGGTCCCCGGGTTCGTCTGACCTCCTCAGTGTGCCACCACGGCGGAAGAAGATGAACTTCGCGTCTAGTGGATTTCCTCACACTACGATCGGCACATGGAAAGGCTCAGCGGACTCGACGCCAGTTTCCTGTACCTCGAAACCGCCGCGCAGCCGTTGCATGTGTGCTCGATCCTGGATATCGACACCTCAAGCATGCCCGGCGGATACACGTTCGATCGGCTGCGCGACGCGCTTGGCCTGCGGATCAAGGCAATGCCGGAGTTCCGCGAGAAGCTCGCCGACAACAGATTCAACCTCGACCACCCGGTGTGGGTTGAGGACAAGGACTTCGACGTCGATCGGCATCTGCATCGCATCGGCCTGCCGTCTCCCGGCGGGCGCAACGAGCTGGCCGAGATCTGCGGTCACATCGCCTCACTGCCGCTGGACCGCAGCCGCCCGCTGTGGGAGATGTGGGTGATCGAGAACATCGCCGGCACCGACGCCCACGCCGACGACGGCGGCCGGCTCGGCGTGATGACCAAGGTTCACCACGCCGGCGTGGACGGCGTGACCGGGGCCAATCTGATGTCCCAGCTGTGCAGCACTGAGGCCGACGCGTCGCCGCCCGATCCGGTCGACGGTCCTGGGGACGCGACCGGGCTGGAGATCGCGGTCAGCGGCGCGCTCAAGTATGCGTCGCGACCCTTGAAGTTGATCAATGTGTTGCCGATGACGGTCTCCACGGTGATCGACACCGTCAAACGCGCCCGCAGCGGCCTCACGATGGCCGCGCCGTTCGCGGCCCCCCAGACCGCGTTCAACGCCAATGTCACCGGGCATCGCAACATCGCGTATGCGCAGCTCGACCTCGAGGACATCAAGACCGTGAAGAACCACTTCGGCGCCAAGGTGAACGACGTCGTGATGGCCCTGGTGTCGGGGGTGCTGCGAAAGTTCCTGCACGACCGCGGCGAGTTGCCGGAGAACACGCTGGTGGCGATGGTGCCGGTGTCCGTGCACGACAAGTCGGACCGGCCCGGCCGAAACCAGGTGTCGGGAATGTTCTCCCGGCTGGAGACAAATATCGAGGATCCAGCCGAACGGCTGAAAGCCATCACCGACGCGAATTCCGTTGCCAAACAACACAGTTCGGCCATCGGAGCGACCCTGTTGCAGGACTGGTCGCAGTTCGCCGCACCGGCCGTTTTTGGTATCGCTATGCGGGTGTACGCCAGCAGCAGGCTCAGTGGGGCCCGACCGGTGCACAACCTGGTCGTCTCCAATGTGCCCGGCCCGCAGGTGCCGTTGTACTTCCTGGGCAGCGAGGTCAAGGCGATGTACCCGCTGGGCCCGATATTCCACGGCTCGGGGCTGAACATCACTGTGATGTCGTTGACCGGCAAGCTCGACGTCGGCATCGTGTCGTGCCCAGAGCTGCTGCCCGATCTGTGGGACATGGCCGACGACTTCGAGGTGGCGTTGAACGAGCTGCTCGACGCCACGAGATAACACCGGAACACCGGAGCCGCGCCAGCGGCGACATCAAACCAGGCCTCGCCAGGGCCGATGCATGTTCATGGCAGCATGTGGAGCCATGAACCTCAAGATCGGGGTCCTCGCGACCATCGCTGCCCTGCTGCTAGTGGCCGGGTGCAGCAAAATGGTCGACGGGCGCGGCATCATCTCGGCGCCCCGGCCGGGCTCACCGATCCAGTGGGGGCCATGCATGCCAGCCCCGTCTGACGGGACCCGGCTGCCGTCCGGCGCCGAGTGCGGGATGCTGTCGGTGCCGGCGGACTACTCCAAGCCCGACGGCGACGTCGCCCAGATCGCGATGATCCGGTTCAAGGCGACCGGCCAGAAGATCGGCTCATTGGTCATCAACCCCGGTGGTCCCGGTGAATCCGGTGTCGAGAGCGCCGCGTCAATGGCCCCCACGCTGCCGCAGTCGGTGCGTGAGCGGTTCGATCTCGTCGGCTTCGATCCACGCGGCGTCGCCAACTCCACACCCGCGGTGTGGTGTAACTCCGACGCGGACAACGACCGATTGCGCGCCGACCCCACGGTGGAATACACCCCAGAGGGTGTCGCCCACATCGAGAAGGAGAACAAGGAGTTCGTCCAGCGCTGCGTGGACAAGGTGGGCAAGGAGTTCCTGGCCAACGCCGGAACCTTCAATGTGGCCAAGGATCTCGAAGCGATACGCGCCGGGCTCGGCGACGAGAAGCTGACCTATCTCGGCTACTCGTACGGCACCCGCATTGGATCGGCCTACGCCGAGGCCTATCCCGACAAGGTTCGAGCGATGATCCTCGACGGCGCCGTCGACCCCAACGCCGACCAGATCGAGGAGGAGATCCGCCAGGCCGCCGCATTCCAGAAGGCGTTCGACAACTTCGCCGCCGACTGCGCCTCAAGCCCCGACTGCCCGCTGGGCACCGATCCGGCCAAGGCGGTGGATGTGTACCACAGCCTGGTCAACCCGTTGGTCGAGAACCCGGCGAAGACAAAGGATCCCCGCGGTCTGAGCTACAGCGACGCGATCGTCGGGACCATCCTGCCGCTGTACTCGCCGGCCCTGTGGCGGCACCTCACCCAGTCGCTGTCCGAGCTCAAAGACGGCAAGGGCGACACCATGCTGGCCCTGGCCGACCTGTACATGGGCCGCGATGCGCAGGGGCACTACAACAACTCCACCGATGTTCGGGTCGCGGTCAACTGCATGGACAAGCCGCCCATCACCGACCGCGCCAAGGTGGTCGACGAGGACCGTCGCACCCGCGAGGCGGCGCCGTTCATGAGCTACGGCGAGTTCACCGGCCTGGCGCCCCTGGACGTGTGCGCGTTCTGGCCGATCCCCGCGACGGGCAATCAGCACGAGATCAAGGTGAACGGGCTGCCGCCGATCCTTGTGGTGTCGACGACCAATGACCCGGCGACGCCCTACAAGGCCGGAGTCGATCTGGCCGAGCAACTCGGCGGCGCCCTGCTCACGTTCGATGGCACCCAGCACACCGTTGTCTTTCAGGGAAACAGGTGCATCGACGACATCGCGGCGCGCTACCTTGTCGACGTGACCGTGCCGCCGCCGAACACGCGATGCTGACCATCGAAACGGTGGGCGATGGAGGCCCGGGCGATGTTTCCGACCTCTTGCCGATGTTGCGGGCCTACTGCGACTTCTACCGCGTGGATCCCACCGACGAGCGGCTGCGGGCGCTGGTGGCCGCGTTGATCGACAATCCGTCCGAGGGGCTTCAGCTCATCGCGCGCGACAGCGATGGAACACCACGCGGTTTCGCGACGATCTACTGGACATGGCAGACGCTGCACGCCGCGCGGGTCGGGGTGCTCAACGACCTGTTCGTGACACCGGCATCCCGCGGATCGGGAACCGGACGGGCCCTGATCGAGCGCTGTCGCGAACTGTGTCGCGAGCGTGGCGCCGAGAAGCTGGTGTGGGAGA
>JAVRPG010000441.1:0-11265 GCA_032162325.1 Mycobacterium sp.
GGGCGCAGGCGGGCACGCCGAGCGTTTCCTCACCGAGCTGCCGGGCCTGCGGCTGATCGGGCTCGACCGTGACCCCGACGCCCTGTGGATCGCAGGCGAGCGGCTCGCGCAGTTCGGCGACCGGGTCCTGCTGGTGCGCACCCGCTACGACGGGATCGAGGGTGTGCTCGCCGAAACCGGTTACTGGACAAGTCAAGTGCATGGAATCCTGTTCGACCTCGGCGTGTCGTCCATGCAACTGGACCGGACCGCGCGCGGCTTCTCCTACGCCGTCGACGCGCCGCTGGACATGCGGATGGATCCCGATGCTGCGCTCACGGCGGCCGAGGTCCTCAACACCTACGACGAGAAGACGCTGTCACGGGTGCTGCGGGAGTTCGGCGAGGAGCGTTTCGCGGGTCGCATCGCCGCCCAGATCGTTCGCCGCCGCGCGCGCCGGCCGTTCTCCACCACCGCTGAGCTCGTGGAGCTGCTGTATCAGGCCATCCCCGCGCCCGCCCGGCGCACCGGCGGGCATCCGGCCAAGCGCACCTTCCAAGCGCTGCGCATCGTCGTCAACGGCGAGCTGGACTCGCTGCGCGACGCGCTTCCCGCGGCGCTTGGCGCATTGGCTCCCGGCGGCCGAATCGTCGTGATGGCCTACCAGTCCCTGGAAGACCGCATCGTCAAGAACCAGTTCGCCGCCGCCACCGCATCACGCACCCCGCCCGGCTTGCCTGTCGAATTGCCCGGCCACCAGCCGGAATTCGTCGCCTTGACCCGCGGAGCCGAGCGTGCAGGTCCCGAGGAGATCGAACTCAATCCGCGTAGCGCGTCCGTGCGGCTACGGGCACTGGAAAAGGTTGGGGGATAACGATGAAGGCCAAGCGTCCAGCAGCGGTGCGCGGTGGCAACGAACCACGCCGCACGAGCCGCAACACCACCCGCCGTCCGGCCGACGCGCCGCCGCGCAAGCGCAAGCCGGCACGCGAACAGCGCCCGCAGCACTCGGCGCCTGCGACCAATCCGATCCCTCGGCCCACCGACGGGCCGGCCCGGCCGAAGAGCGCCAGCCAGGCCAAGGCGCGGGCCAAGGCGCGAAAGGCAAAGGCGCCCAAGGTTGTCCGGCCACCGCTGCGTGAGCGGATCATCGTCAAGCTGGCCTCGATCGAGCTGAACCCCCGTGCCCTGGTCGCGAGGGTGCCGTTCGTGGTGCTGGTGATCGGGTCGCTGGGCGTCGGCCTCGGCGTCACGCTGTGGCTGTCGACCGACTCCGCCGAGCGCTCCTACCAGTTGGGACATGCGCGAGAGACGAATCAGACGCTGCTGCAACAGAAGGAAGCGCTGGAACGTCAGGTGCTCGAGGCTCAGGCCGCGCCTGCGCTGGCCGAGGCCGCTCGCACCCTCGGCATGATCCCGTCGAGGGACACCGCGCACCTGGTGCAGGACGCGTCGGGTAACTGGGTCGTGGTCGGCACACCCAAACCCGCTCAGGGTGTTGCCCCGCCACCGCTGAACACACCGCTGCCCGAGGAAGGGCCGCCGCCCCCGCCCGCGCCCCGGGTCGTGGAGCCCCGCGAGGTCACCGTCCGCATGCCGCCCCGGGGCCCGCTGGCACCCGCTCCGCTGCCGGGTGTCGAGCGCTCGGTACCGATGACGCCAGCAGCACCACTGGCCGTACCACCGGGTGTCGAGGTTCCACACGCCGTGACGGGACAGACCCCCGCGCTGGGCCCGGCGGTTGCACCCGCACCGCCTGCCGAGGCGCCCGCAGCGCCCGCCGTGCCGCCCGCCGATGCGCCTGCCGTGCCGCTTGACGCCGGTCCGCCCCCGGCGACAATCGTGACCGCGCCACTTCCCGGCGCACCCGCATGAGCCGCGGCGACAAGCGAGGCCGCGGCTCGGGCAGACCGAAAGCGCGCAAGGAACAACCAAACCAGGAGCGCTCGGCGCGGGCGCGGCGGACCCGCGAGCCTGTAGCCGAAAATGGTTTGCGCAGTGCATCATTCGTCTTCCGGCATCGGACGGGCAACGCCGTCATCCTCCTGGTGCTGCTGGTGGCCACCGCGCAGCTGTTCACGCTGCAGGTGCCCAAGGCGGCCGGCCTGCGCGCCGAGGCGGCGGGTCAGCTAAAGGTCACCGATGTGGAGAAGGCCGTACGCGGCGCGATCGTCGACCGCAACAACGACAAGCTGGCCTTCACCATTGAGGCAAGGGCGCTGACCTTCCAGCCGGTCAAGATCCGTAAGCAGCTCGAAGAGGCCAAGGCGAAGACGCCGCAGGCGCCGGACCCTCAGCGGCGCCTGCGCGACATCGCCGCCGAAGTTGCATTGCGGCTCAACAACAAACCCGACGCCACCACGGTGCTGAAGAAACTCACCAGCAACGACTCGTTCGTCTACCTGGCGCGCGCGGTCGATCCGGCCATCGCCGACGCGATCACCACCAAGTTCCCCGAAGTCGGTTCCGAGCGCCAAGACCTTCGCCAATATCCCGGCGGATCACTGGCGGCCAACATCGTCGGCGGCATTGACTGGGATGGCCATGGCCTTCTCGGACTTGAGGATTCACTCGATGCGTCGCTGGCAGGCACCGACGGCTCGATCACCTATGACCGCGGCTCCGACGGTGTGGTGATACCTGGCAGCTACCGCAACCGGCACGACGCGGTGGACGGTTCGACGGTGATGCTGGCCCTCGACGACGACGTCCAGTTCTACGTCCAGCAGCAGGTGCAGCAGGCCAAGAACCTGTCCGGAGCCAAGAACGTGTCGGCCGTGGTGCTGGACGCGAAAACCGGTGAGGTGCTGGCGATGGCGAACGACAACACGTTCGACCCGAGCCAGGACATCGGCAGGCAGGAGGATCGGGAACTGGGCAACCCGGCGGTGTCATCACCTTATGAACCGGGCTCGGTGAACAAGATCGTCGCGGCCGCATCGATCATCGAGTTCGGCCTGTCGAACCCCGACGAGGTGCTACAGGTCCCCGGCTCGATCGACATGGGCGGCGTCAACGTGCACGACGCCTGGGAACACGGCACGATGCCGTACACGACGACGGGAATCTTTGGAAAGTCGTCGAACGTCGGCACGCTGATGCTGGCGCAGCGGATCGGCCCTGAGCGCTACGCCGAGATGCTGCAGAAGTTCGGTCTCGGCCAGCGAACCGGCGTCGGGTTGCCGGGCGAGAGCGCGGGCCTGGTGCCGCCGATCGACCAGTGGTCGGGCAGCACGTTTTCCAACCTGCCGATCGGCCAAGGTCTTTCGATGACCCTGTTGCAGATGACCGGCATGTACCAGGCGATCGCCAACGACGGCGTGCGCGTCCCGCCCCGCATCATCAAGACCACCATCGCCGCCGACGGCACCCACACCGACGAACCCCGGCCGGCGGGGGTGCGGGTGGTCTCACCGCAAACCGCGCAAACCGTGCGCCAGATGCTGCGGGCCACAGTGCAACGCGACCCGATGGGTGTGCAGCAGGGCACCGGGCCCCTGGCTGCCGTGGAGGGCTACCAGATCGCAGGCAAGACCGGCACCGCGCAGCAGATCAACCCCGGCTGCGGCTGCTACTACGACAACGTCTACTGGATCACCTTCGCCGGAATGGCACCTGCCGACGATCCCCGTTACGTCGTCGGCATCATGGCCGACAACCCGCAACGGACGTCCGAGGGCCAGCACGGCACGACGATGGCGCCGTTGTTCCACAACATTGCCGCTTGGCTGTTGCAGCGGGAGAACGTGCCGCTATCGCCCGACCCGGGGCCGCCGCTGACGCTTCAAGCCGCCTGAGCGAGGGGCCGGCCACCCCCGCGAGCGGGGAATCGTCCCCGGCTGGCCGGTACTGTGTCATCGCCATGAACCTGCGTCCCAACCATCCCGTCGGCCAAGCACTGGGGCGGCTGGCTGAACAGGTGCGGGCGGTGCCCGCCGGTGGCGTCGCAGTGCCAAACGTGCAGGTCACGGGGGTGACGCTGCGGGGCCAGCATGCGCAGCCCGGCGACCTGTTCGCGGCGCTGCCCGGGGGCTCGTCGCACGGCGGAAGCTACGCCGCCGATGCGGTGGCGCAGGGCGCCGTCGCGGTGCTCACCGACACCGCGGGCGTCGCCCACATGGGTGGCGACGTCGAAGTGCCCGTGCTCATCCATCCCGACCCGCGTTCGGTTTTGGGGGACTTGGCGGCCACCGTCTACGGGCATCCGTCGGACCAGCTGCGCGTCATCGGTGTCACAGGAACGTCCGGCAAGACGACGACCACCTATCTGGCGGAGGCAGGCCTGCGGTCGGCCGAGCGGGTGGCCGGGCTGATCGGCACTGTCGGCGTCCGCATCGACGGACGCGATCAGCCCAGCGCGCTGACCACACCCGAGGCGCCCGACCTGCAGGCGCTGCTGGCCGTGATGGTCGAAAAGGGCGTCGACACCGTGGTGATGGAGGTTTCCAGCCACGCGCTGACACTCGGCCGCGTCGACGGCGTGAACTTCGCGGTCGGAGGATTCACCAACCTGTCGCGGGACCATCTCGACTTCCACCCGACGATGCAGGACTACTTCGACGCCAAGGCGCGGCTGTTCGACGCCGGATCGCACGCGCACGCAAGCGTTTCCGTGATCTGCGTCGACGACGACGCGGGACGTGCCATGGCCCGCCTTGCGCATCGCCCGGTGTCGGTGAGCGCGACCGGACGCGATGCCGACTGGTGGGTGGAGAACGTCGAGACGGTCGAGCTCGGCGCCCAGGAGTTCGTTGCCGTCGACCCCGCGGGCGTGCACCACGGGCTGCGGATCGGGCTGCCGGGTCGCTACAACGTCGCCAACTGCCTGCTGGCGGCCGCGCTGCTCGATGCCGTCGGGGTTTCACCCGAGCAGGCCGCGCCCGGGCTGCGCAGCGCGACGGTGCCCGGCAGGCTCGAGCCGATCGATCGCGGCCAGGGTTTTCTCGCACTGGTCGACTACGCGCACAAACCGGGCGCGCTGCGGGCGGTCCTCGAGACGCTGCGCGAACAGAGCGGCAGCCGGCTCGCGGTGGTATTCGGTGCCGGCGGAAATCGTGACCCGGGCAAGCGGGAGCCGATGGGTCGCGTCGCCGCCGACCTTGCCGACCTGGTGGTGGTCACCGACGACAATCCCCGCGACGAGGATCCCGCCGCGATCAGGGCCGCGATCATGGCCGGGGCGACCGCGGCGCGCGGCGGGGCGCAGGTGGTCGAGATCGGCGACCGTCGCGAGGCCATCGACCACGCGGTGGCCTGGGCGCGATCGGGGGACACCGTGCTGATCGCGGGCAAGGGGCACGAGGCCGGCCAGACGAGCCGCGGCCAGACCCGGCCCTTCGACGACCGCGAGGAACTCGCGGACGCGCTGGCGGCACGCGCGTGATCGATCTGACCGTCGCCCAGATCGCCGACATCGTCGGTGGTCGACTGTCCGGCATTTCACCGGACGAGGCAGCAGCGACCCGCGTCACCGGAACTGTCGAATTCGATTCGCGGGCAGTGACACCGGGCGGTCTGTTCCTGGCGCTGCCGGGGGGGCGCTCCGACGGCCACGACTTCGCCGCGGCTGCCGTCGGGGCGGGCGCCGTCGCGGTTCTGGCGGCGCGGCCGGTGGGCGTGCCTGCGATCATCGTCGAACCCGGTGGCGCACACGACCCCGCGGCCAGCGTGCTCGAACACGACACAGATGGCTCGGGCGCCGCGGTGCTCGGCGCGCTGGCGCGGTTGGCGGCCTCGGTCGCCGCCGAACTCGTCGACGGTGGGCTGACCATCGTCGGCATCACCGGCTCGTCGGGCAAGACGTCGACCAAGGATCTGCTCGCCGCGGTGCTCGCCCCGCTCGGGGAAGTCGTCGCGCCGCCCGGTTCCTTCAACAACGAGCTCGGCCATCCGTGGACGGTGCTGCGCGCGACGGAGTCCACCGACTACCTCGTCTTGGAGATGTCGGCGCGCCATCCTGGCAACATCGCCGCACTGGCCGAGATCGCACCGCCGTCGATCGCGGTTGTCCTCAACGTCGGCACCGCGCACCTCGGCGAGTTCGGCTCCAGGGAGGCCATTGCGGCGACGAAAGCCGAACTGCCGCAAGCTGTTCCGTCATCCGGGGTGGTGATCCTCAACGTTGACGACGCCGCGGTGGCAGCGATGGCCGACCAGACGGCCGCACGGGTGGTGCGGGTGGGCCGCTCCACGGGAGCCGACGTGTGGGCCGGCCCGGTCACGCTCGACGAGCTGGCAAGGCCGCGGTTCACGCTGCACACCCCCGACGGGGAGACGGGCGTCGCGCTGGCCGTGCACGGCGACCACCAGGTATCGAACGCGCTGTGCGCCGCCGCCGTCGCGTTGGAGTGCGGCGCCAGCCTCGAACAGGTGGCCGCGGCGCTGGCGGCGGCGGGCCCGGTGTCGAAACACCGCATGGCCGTCGCCACCCGCGACGACGGCGTCACGGTGATCAACGACGCCTACAACGCGAACCCGGACTCCATGCGTGCCGGGCTCAAGGCGCTGGCCTGGATGGCCCGCGAAGCTGGGGCTGGAACCTCTCCCGCTGGCGCGGGAAAGCGCCGCAGCTGGGCCGTGCTCGGCGAGATGGCAGAACTCGGCGACGACGCGATATCCGAGCATGACCGCATCGGCCGGCTGGCGGTGCGATTAGATGTGTCACGACTCATTGTCGTGGGAACCGGGAGGTCTATGAGCGCCATGCATCACGGGGCGGTCATGGAGGGGTCGTGGGGATCGGAGTCCACCATGGTCGCCGACGCCGACGCCGCGCTGGCATTGCTGCGGGCCGAACTGCGGGCCGGAGACGTGGTGCTGGTGAAAGCCTCGAACGCGGCCGGGCTCGGCGCCCTGGCCGATGCACTGGTCGCGCAGGACCGTCTCGGATGAGGCAGATCCTCATCGCCGTCGGCATCGCGCTGACGGTCTCGATTCTTCTCACGCCGGTGCTCGTCCGGCTGTTCACCCGGCAGGGGTTCGGCCACGAGATCCGCGAGGACGGGCCGCCGAGCCACCACAAGAAGCGCGGCACGCCGTCGATGGGCGGCGTCGCGATCGTCGCCGGGATCTGGGCGGGATACCTCGGCACCCAGCTGATCGGCATCGTCATGGACGGCAAAGGGCCGTCCGCGTCGGGCTGGCTGGTGCTCGGTCTGGCTACGGCGTTGGGCGCCGTTGGTTTCGTCGACGATCTGATCAAGATCCGGCGCTCGCGCAACCTGGGACTGAACAAGACCGCCAAGACCGTCGGCATTCTGACCGCCGCGGTGCTGTTCGGCGTGTTGGCGCTGCAGTTCCGCAACGCCGACGGCATGACACCGGGCAGTGCCGAGCTGTCGTATGTGCGCGAGATCGCCACGGTCACTCTGGCGCCGGCCATCTTCGTGCTGTTCTGCATTGTGGTCGTCAGCGCATGGTCGAACGCGGTGAACTTCACCGACGGTCTCGATGGGCTGGCCGCCGGGGCGATGGCCATGGTGTGCGCGGCCTACGTGCTCATCACGTTCTGGCAGTTCCGCAACGCCTGCGCGACCAGCCCGGGCCTTGGCTGCTACAACGTCCGCGATCCGCTGGACCTTGCGATCATCGCGGCGGCGACGGCCGGGGCGTGTATCGGCTTTCTGTGGTGGAACGCCGCGCCCGCCAAGATCTTCATGGGCGACACCGGCTCGCTGGCGCTCGGCGGCATCATCGCCGGGCTGTCGGTGGCCAGCCGCACCGAAATGCTGGCGGTCGTGCTCGGCGCGCTGTTCGTCGCCGAGGTCACCTCGGTCGTCGTGCAGATCATGGCCTTCCGCACCACGGGGCGGCGGGTGTTCCGGATGGCGCCGTTCCACCACCACTTCGAGCTCGTCGGCTGGGCCGAGACGACGGTCATCATCCGGTTCTGGCTGCTCACGGCGATCGCCTGCGGGCTCGGGGTCGCGCTCTTCTACAGCGAGTGGCTGACGACCGTCGGAGCCTGACGTGAACCTCTCCGGAGCCGCCGTGCTCGTCGCAGGCGCCCGCGTCACCGGCCGCGCGATACTGGCCGCGCTGACGCCGCTCGGTGCGCGCGCCACGCTCACCGACGACAGCCCGTCGGCGCTGACGACCTACGCGCAGTCCGGTGTCGCTGTGATCGACGCGGCCAACGCCGCCGAGCGGATCGCCGACTACGACCTCGTCGTCACCAGCCCCGGCTTGCCGCCCACCGCGCCGGTGCTGGCCGCCGCTGCCGCGGCAGGCGTGCCGATCTGGGGCGACGTCGAATTGGCTTGGCAGCTGGACAATTCCGGCCGATATGGGCCGCCTCGGCGCTGGCTCGTGGTGACCGGCACCAACGGCAAGACCACCACTACGTCGATGCTGCACGCGATGTTGGTCGCCGCCGGTCGCCGTGCCCTGCTGTGCGGCAACATCGGCGACCCCGTGCTCGACGTTCTCGATAAGCCTGCCGAGCTGCTGGCCGTCGAGCTGTCGAGTTTTCAACTGCACTGGGCGCCGTCGCTGCGCCCCGAGGCCGGTGTCGTGCTCAACGTCGCCGAGGACCACCTCGACTGGCACGGCACGATGGACGCCTACGCCCGCGACAAGGCCCGCGTGCTGGACGGCCGGGTGGCCGTCGTCGGGCTCGACGACCCCCTCGCGGCCGGGCTGCTGTCCACCGCCGCCGCGCCGGTGCGGGTCGGCTTCCGGCTCGGCGAGCCTGCTCGCGGCGAGCTGGGCGTGCGCGAGGGCATGCTCGTCGACAACGCGTTCGGCGAACAGCTGGGGCTGGCCGAGGCGGCATCGATCCCCGTGGCCGGACCGGTCGGGGTGCTCGACGCGCTGGCCGCCGCGGCGCTGGCCCGAGCGGTGGACGTGCCGCCGGATGCCGTTGCCGACGCGCTGGCCGGGTTCCGGGTTGGCCGGCACCGCGCCGAGGTGGTCGGTGTCGTCGACGGTGTCACGTATGTCGACGACTCAAAGGCCACCAACCCGCACGCGGCGCAGGCGTCGATCACCGCATATCCGAGGGTGGTGTGGATCGCCGGCGGTCTGCTCAAGGGCGCTTCGGTCGACGAGCTGGCCGCCGCGGTGGCGAATCGGCTGGTCGGAGCGGTGTTGATTGGCCGTGACCGGACCCTGATCCGCGACGCGCTATCGCGACACGCCCCGGATGTCCCCGTGGTCGAGCTTGTGACGGGGGAGGATTCTGGGGTGCAAGGGGAAATTGAGGATTCTGTGACTCGCCTCATGACGGCCGTCGTCGACGCCGCCCGCGGCCTGGCCGGCCCCGGAGACACCGTGTTGCTGGCCCCGGCCGGTGCGTCCTTCGACCAGTTCAGCGGTTACGGCCAGCGCGGCGACGCGTTCGCCTCGGCCGTTGCTGCCCTGACCAGGTAGCCCGCCGTGAGCAACATCCTGACCCGGCTACGGCTCCGGCGGACCAAGTCTGCCGACGACACGCCGGCTGCCGACAAGTCCCGGGAACCGCGCACCCGGTTCGGCGCATGGCTGAGCCGGCCGATGACGTCATTTCACCTCATCATCGCGGTCACAGCGCTGCTCGTCACGCTGGGTCTGACCATGGTGCTGTCCGCGTCCGGGGTGCACTCGTACGACGAGGACGGCTCCCCGTGGGCGATCTTCGCCCGCCAGGTGCTGTGGACGATCGTCGGGCTGATCGCGTTCTACATCGCGCTGCGGATGCCCGTGCAACTCATGCGCAGCCTGGCGTTCAGCGGATTCGCGCTCTCCATCGTCATGCTGGTTCTGGTGCTTATCCCGGGAATCGGCAAGGAAGCCAACGGTTCTCGCGGCTGGTTCGTGATCGCCGGATTGTCCATGCAGCCCTCCGAACTGGCGAAGATCGCGTTCGCGATCTGGGGTGCGCACCTGCTGGCCGCCCGGCGCTTGGAGCGGGCGTCGCTGCGCGAGATGCTCATCCCGCTCGTGCCCGCCGCCGTGATCGCGCTGGCGCTGATCGTCGCCCAGCCGGACCTCGGGCAGACGGTGTCGCTGGGCATCGTCCTGCTCGGCCTGCTGTGGTATGCCGGCCTGCCCCTGCGGGTGTTCGCGAGCTCGCTGTTCGCCGTCATGGTCTCGGCGGCCGTGCTGGCGGTCTCCGAGGGCTACCGATCCGATCGCGTGCAGTCGTGGCTCAACCCCGGTGCCGACATCCAGGGCTCTGGCTACCAGGCCCGCCAGGCGCGGTTCGCGCTGGCCAACGGCGGCGTGTTCGGTGACGGGCTGGGGCAGGGCACCGCCAAGTGGAACTATCTGCCCAACGCCCACAACGACTTCATCTTCGCGATCATCGGCGAGGAGCTCGGCTTCGTCGGCGCCGTCGGGCTGCTGTGCCTGTTCGGGCTTTTCGCCTACACCGGGATGCGGATCGCGCGTCGCTCCGCCGACCCGTTCCTGCGGTTGCTCACCGCCACCGCGACGCTGTGGGTGATGGGCCAGGTGTTCATCAACGTCGGCTATGTGGTCGGGCTGCTGCCCGTGACGGGTCTACAGCTGCCGTTGATCTCGGCGGGCGGAACTTCGACGGCGACAACGCTTTTGATAATCGGCATCATGGCGAACGCAGCGCGTCACGAACCCGAGGCGGTGGCGGCGCTGCGCGCCGGGCGTGAGGACCGGATGAACTGGCTGCTGCGGCTGCCGCTGCCGGAGTCCTATGTGCCGACCCGCACCGAGGCGCTGCGCGACCGGTTGCGGTCACGCCCGGCGGCAAAGCCCGCCAAGGCCGCGCGCAAGCCCGACCGCAAGCCCGTCGCGGCCAAGAAGCGCAAACCCCAACCGGCCGACCGGCAGGTGCGGCGCTCAGGGCATCATGGAGGCCGAACTGGGACGGGCCGTCGGGCTCGCGCAATGGAAGGTCAGCGTTACGGGTGAGCATCTCGGTCCCTCGGGGGCAGGAGCGCAGCGACCGGGGGATATCTATCGTCCTGGCGGGCGGCGGCACCGCGGGGCACGTCGAACCCGCAATGGCCGTGGCCGACGCCCTGATCGCGCTCGACCCGGATGTGCGGATCACGGCGCTCGGCACGCAGCGGGGACTGGAAACCCGGCTCGTTCCCGAACGCGGGTATCACCTCGAGCTGATCACACCGGTGCCGCTGCCCCGCAAGCCGTCGGGTGACCTGATGCGGCTGCCGCTGCGAGTGCGGCGGGCGGTCCGGCAGACGCGTGCGGTGCTCGACGATGTCGACGCCGATGTGGTCATTGGCTTCGGCGGGTACGTCGCGCTGCCTGCCTACCTGGCGGCGCTGGGCGGACCCCTTCGGCGCCGCCGCATTCCTGTCGTGGTTCACG